>CAZSVD010000056.1:0-2410 GCA_964610145.1 uncultured bacterium
AAAAATCTCAGCGAGAATTTTGAAAAAGTACTCGACTCGCGTCTGAAAGACGCACGTTTCTTCTATCGCGAAGATACTCAAAAACCTCTGAAGAGTTTAGAGAAAAAACTTTCCGAACTTGTTTACCTTGGTTCTTTGGGGTCCATGCGTGATAAGGCTTTGCGCCTTGAAGAAATTGCTCCGGTCTTTTGTCAGGCGGTAGGTCTTGGCTCGGAAAGCGTTGCGCTTGCGAAAATAGCGCTTTTATCTAAATGTGATTTGCTGACCAAGATGGTTTATGAGTTTCCTGAATTACAGGGAGTTGTGGGCGGAGAATATGCCGCGCATGAAGGTGAGTCCAAAGCCATTACGGATGCGATTGCGACGCAGTATCTCCCAAAAAATTTATACGAATCTTACAAATCGGTTCCGTCCGTCATGCGGGGAAATATTCTCGGCGGGTTATTCGGAGTTTTAGATCGTCTGGATCTTTTGGTTGGCGCGTTTGGAACCGGCATTGAACCTACAGGAAGCCAGGATCCGTTTGCTTTGCGTCGTGCGGGTGGAATTTTAGTGAAGTTGATTCGAGCTTTCGATTTGAGATTTGATTTGAACGCGGTTATTGGAAGTTTAGAAAGTTTATACGGAAACAAAATTACCAAGCCGGAAGGCAAAGGGCGTCTTTTAAAGTTTATTCAGGATCGTATTGCTTTCGAGCTGAATATCAAACAAGGGATGCCCGAGTTTGAGATTTTACAGGCCGTTATAAAAACCCGTTTTATTGATATTGCTGATGTTTTTGCCCGTTATGAAAAGATGGTTGAGTTGAGTAAAAAAGAAAAAGCCGCATTTGGTCAATCGGTGCAGATGGTTCAGCGCATCGCGAATATTCTTAAAGGCTCAAAAGATCCGGTTCAGGGTTGGAATGAAGCGGGGCTAAAAGAAGAAAAGGAAATCGCTTTGGGACGCGCCTTTTCATCCGTTAAAGCAGGCATAATCGACAAGACACAAAGTGGGGAGTTAATAGCGGCCAATCAGCTTTATGCGCAAAAGCTATTTCAGCCTGTAATGGACTTTTTTGACAATGTGATGGTTAATGCCGAAGACATGGAGGTTCGTAAGAACCGGCTTGGATTATTGACTGAAATCAGGGATCTTTACACGAAAAACATAGCCGATCTTTCTCTACTATCCAGAGTAGGGGAATAGTGCTATAATTCGCGACTTTTCGGGGGCTATTTCCCCGGATAAGACGCACTATTTTTAATCACAACATCTCTTTAAGGAGACACAATGGCAACTGCAGCAGCTAAGAACAAGAGCAAATCAGGCTCTAAATCCTCAAAAACAAAGTATGTTTATTTCTTCGGCGCGGGTAAAGCTGAAGGTAAAGCGGAAATGAAACAACTTCTCGGCGGAAAAGGTGCTAACCTCGCCGAAATGACCAATATCGGAGTTCCGGTTCCGGCTGGTTTTACTTTGACCACGGAAACTTGCGCTGAATTTTATAAGAACAACAAACAGTGGCCGGCAGGACTTGAACAGCAGGTTCGCGACAACATTGTGAAGCTTGAAAAAGCAATGGGCGCGAAATTTGGTGATCGTCATAATCCGCTTCTTGTTTCTGTTCGTTCCGGTGCCGCGGTTTCGATGCCCGGTATGATGGATACCGTTTTGAATCTTGGTTTGAACCCGGACGTTGTTCAGGGTTTGATCGTTAAAACAGAAAATGAACGTTTCGCGTGGGATTCTTATCGCCGCTTCATTCAGATGTTCGGCGACGTTGTAATGAACGTGGATCATGATGCTTTTGAACACATTCTCGAAAAGAAAAAAGCTCAGCTTAAGATTGAACTTGATACCGAGCTTTCCGCGAATGATTTGAAAGATATCGTGCGTCAGTATAAAGAAGTTTATAAGAAGCATACGGGCGAAGAATTCCCGAACGATGCTTTTGAACAGCTGAAGAAATCCATCAACGCCGTTTTCATTTCTTGGAATAATCCGCGCGCTGAAAAATACCGTCAGATTTATGAAATCCGCGGACTTCTCGGAACGGCGGTTACTTGTCAGGCGATGGTCTACGGAAAAATGGGTGAAACATCCGGAACGGGTGTTTGCTTCACACGTAACCCTTCGACCGGTGAAAACAAGTTTTACGGTGAATACCTTGTCAACGCGCAGGGTGAAGACGTTGTTGCCGGTATCCGTACTCCGGAGCCGATCAGCGTGCTTGAAAAGAAATGGCCTAAAATCTACAAGCAGCTTGATGCGTTGCGCACACGCCTTGAAAACCATTACAAAGATATGCAGGATATCGAGTTTACGATTCAGGAAGGTAAACTTTATATTCTTCAGACACGTAACGGTAAGCGTACAGGTGCTGCGGGCGTGCGTATCGCGGTTGAGCTTGTAAAAGAAAAGAAACTGA
>CAZSVD010000057.1:0-2540 GCA_964610145.1 uncultured bacterium
TGATGTCATTTTGCATTTACCGCTCGAGTCTGAGCGCGGTATTTACCCCGGCCCCGGACTCATGACGCGCTTCATGCCGGAAGATGTCGTGCGCCGCATGGTCGGTGAAAATCTGGACTCTATTCCCAATCGGATTGGTGCAAATAACCACATGGGATCTCTCGGAACTTCCGATCCCGGATTTATGAAAATTATTTTGGAAGAATTTAAAAAGCGGAATTTATTTTTTCTCGATAGTTTTACTAGCCCCAAAAGCCAGGTGGTTCCGATTTGCCGAAGCTTGCATATTCCTGTCCTACGAAGAGATGTTTTTCTCGATAACGTCGAGCAACCCGAGCCGATACGCCAGCTGATCGCCAAAACTGCTTCGGTCGCGAGCAAGTTAGGATATGCGATCGCGATTGGGCACTACAAGAAATACACGCTGGAAGTCATCGCGGAAGAAATCCCAAAATATGAAAAGCAGGGTTATCAGTTTGTCAAACTTTCAGATCTGATGAAACGTTACAACTGAAAAATTAGACCAAGTCCCCAAAAAGAGTTTCGTTGCGAAGCGTATTAATTTTAACGCGCGCAAATTGGCCCACCAAAGCCGCACATCCGTCAAACGCTACCTTTTTATCATGATCAGAGCGGGCACGCAACTGACCTTGATGCCAAGCGGAATTGTCTTCTTCAACGAATACTGAAATCGTCTTCCCTACCCAAGATTCATTGATTTCGCGGGTAATTTTCTTTTGCAATTCAATTAAATCGCGTGTGCGCGAGAGTTTCACATCTTCCGGCACGTCATCGGGCAGTTTGGCGGCGGGTGTACCCGGGCGAACGGAATATTTATAGATAAAAGCTCCATCATAGCGAACTTTTTCAAGCGCTCTGCGTGTGGCTTCAAAATCCGCTTCGGTTTCACCGCAAAATCCGGTAATGATATCAGTCGTAATCGCAATATCAGGTACAAGCTCACGCAAACGCTGAAGCTGAGCATAATATTCTTCAAATGTATGCAAACGTTTCATGCGCTTCAACACAGAATCAGATCCGGATTGCAGCGGCAAATGAAACCGGCGTGAGATTTTTGGGTTTTTCTTGATGACCTGAAAAAGTTCTTCCGTGGCATCATGAGGATGAGAAGTTGTAAATGAAAGCCGCTCAAGGCCATCAATGGTGCAAAGCTGGTCTAAAAGTTCCGGAAAAGAAACCCGCTTGCCGCTCGCCCCTTCGAAAAGCGGCGCGGATTGCAAAGGCTGAAAAGCAGCATGCTCATCGGCTCCGTCATAACTATTCACGTTTTGTCCCAGCAAAGTAATCCACTTAACGCCGTCAGCAACAAGGCGCGAGGCTTCTCGGTAAACATCACGCGCTTTCATAGAAACTTCAGCTCCACGCGTAATTGGAACAATACAAAACGTACAACGCTTATCGCAACCCGTCATAATCGGTAACCAGGCATGGTGCTTATCCGAACGTGCAGCGGCTTCCGCATACTCAATTGAAATTCCCTCTTGTCTGATTTGGGAAACCTGACGACGATCCTTTTCAACACGCTCAATCAAATCTGGGAGCTCTTTGAGATTGCGGGTTCCCACCATTAAATCAAGCTGAGGAAACCGTTTAAAAAGCTTGGATTTATGCTCTTCGACCATACAGCCCATGAGCCCGACAATGAGACCAGGACGATCTCGTTTTGCCTTTGCCAGCATACCTAAACGGCTATAAACACGATCCTCAGCATGCTCGCGCACAGAGCACGTATTCATCAAAACAACATCGGGTAAATCTTCAGCGCGGTTGAGAAGCGGGGTTTGCTCAGCATCATCCAAATTAAATATTTTGTAGCCGCGATCTTTTAGTAATCCCGAAGCGACTTCGGTGTCATAAAAATTCATCTGACACCCGAAAGTAGTAATCGAAACAGTCTTCATTTCGATTGAGCCGGGACAGGTTCGGGTTTTACGAATACTTTAACATTCGCCTGCTTATCAATTTCTTCAAGCCAGTCGTTCCGAGCTTGATATTTTTTGCGAGCCTCCACGCGTTGCTTCAATTTGTCACGTTGCGCTTCAAAACCAGTCATATCTGCGACTCGCTTTTCCTTTAATCGAAAAACACCCCACTGATTTCCAAACGGTAATGGCTTCCCAACTGTACCGAGCGGCATCGAATGAAATTCGTAAATTTGGTCATGTGGCACACCCCACAGGTCAATAATCGCCTGCAAAGTAATCAGCATAAAAGGTTTAATTTTATCCGCGTTGGCGGACTTATAAGCTTCCCACTTTGCCTCATCATGATACTGCGCGTAAAAATCATCCGCTTCTGCTTTGGTGTTGAACAGAGCGTATTCACCGCCGACATGATTTTCCGTGTTAAGAAAATCATCTTTCATTTCAGCCTCACTGACGGTTACCTGCATTTCATTAATCATGGAACGCTTCAGTTTTTCGATATTGGCCAGATAACGCATTTGATTCTCGAACAACTCCACACTTTCTTTGACGGTACCAGCAACCCACTCTTTATACTTTTCCGGATCTTTGGAG
>CAZSVD010000058.1:0-2141 GCA_964610145.1 uncultured bacterium
ATTTTGAGAAGCGACTGCAATAAAAACTAATCCGGTCGGTTTTGTTTTGGTTCAGAAGGAGGCTACGGCAATCCCCGTAACACCGATAATAAAATCCGTTTTACAAAAATCAAAAGCAAAAAGCGCGAGTTAAGATGAAACCTAAGAGGAAACCTCCCCAAATTTTTGAATGCTTTGAGAATCGACACCAATTTTGGCTTTTGCCGCAGCATCATAAACCACCGCTCCGCCGCGCAAAAAACGACTGGTTCCGGCATGTTGTGTCCACGCAAAAGACAAACTCCCTCCGGTACAGCTTTCAGCAACGGCGAGCGTTTTCTTTTTTCTAACCAACAACTCTCCGGTTAACTCCGCTAAAGACCGGCCATCCCTCCCAAAAATAAAACCTTTAAGCCTGCTCTTAATTTTTGACTTAAGCGACTTTATTATTTTTTTTGACGGCGAACGTATGCAAATTTGAGTTTCCCCTTCGGACGGATAAATTCCAAACTGAAACGGAACATCAAAAAAATCTTCACCTAGTTTTTCCATGATACGGGGCTCAGAAACCCCAACCATCCGCACAACTAAAACATGATCCGCGCAAAGATCCCGAAAATGCTTTTTTAAAAGCGGACTCACATCATGAGTAAACATTTTTTGAAGCTCGGTCGGAACGCCGGGCAAAATAACCATCATCTGCTTCTCAGAGCGAATCCAAAATCCAAGCGCGATTCCAAATCGATTCACGAGCGGAACGGCATTGGCGGGATAATAAGCCTCACGTCTGGATAGAGCCGGAATTTTTCGTCCCAGCTTTCGATAAATCGCTTTCATGGCGAGGAACTGTTCAATTGAAAAATTGAGCGAGACCGAAAAGTGCGCGGCAATGGCTTCACGGGTTAAATCATCAGGTGTGGGACCTAATCCGCCGGTTACAATCAGAAGGTCAGCATCCGCTAATTGAGCAAGCGAAGCCTGAATCGCAGAAATATCATCGGGACAGGCCTGTTGACAAAGGACACGGAAACCCATTTTCGTAAGTTCCGCGCCCAAAAAAGACGCATTCGTGTTAACCGTACGTCCGCTCAGCAACTCGTTGCCAATCGTAAGCAGCGCTGCAACTGGCTCCCGTGTTTTCTTTACCTTTAAAGCGGCAGAAGCCACAAAATCACCGCGGCATAAAGCCCTGCCAATAAATCATCGGCCATAATTCCCCAGTACCCTGAAAGCCCCTCCAGCTTGCGAATCGGAAAAGGCTTCCAGATATCAAACAAGCGGAATAATAAAAAACCGGGAACACATAATTTCCAACTGACTCCCGTCAAAGCAAAAGTAACAAAAATACCGCAAACCTCATCCAGCACAAAAAAGGACGGGTCTTTATCAAAGTTTGCTTTATAACGCTCAAAATAGGAGTAGGCCACGCAGGCAATCAAAAAGAAAATTGAAACGTAAGCGTAAATCGAAAAATCAAATGAGGCCGCAAGCAACACACCCACGATGGACCCCCAAGTTCCGGGAGCTTTAGGCAAAAGTCCGACTCCCGCGGCCAAAATATATTTCGCAAAAAATTCGGTCTGAAAAAAAGCCCGATGATTGATCAAAAAAGTGATTCCGGAATACCAGGTCAACACGAGAACAATCATTGAAAAAATTGACACGCAAATATTTCCGACAGTCTCCAACTTCTCCATAATTGTCACAGGAAAAAATCCGTCACCGATGAAAAGAACCATAAAAGCAAGCGCGATCAAAATTGTTTGAAAAAAAAGCTTCCACTTACCCGCCTTTTCCGCACCAAAAACTTTCCCCTCTAAAAGCCACCCGGTGCGGCAAAAAGTAACAACCACTTCCCGTATAAGAACCGCAACAAAAAACCAATAAGACAATATTTGATCGGCACGGGAAAATGCCCACAGAGCTCCTAAAACCAAAATTTTGTCGGCCAGCGGATCAATCCACTTGCCCGTGTCGGACGTTAAATTATACCGGCGTGCTAACCAACCATCGAAGTAATCACTAATCGCCCCCAAAGCAAACAATACAAACGCGGCAAAATGAGCAAAAACACTCTCGGTAAGAATAAGAAAAGGAATAATCAGAGCGACCGCGGCACGAAAAAAAGTGATGTGATTGGGCAAAATCCCAAAAAATATTTT
>CAZSVD010000059.1:0-16522 GCA_964610145.1 uncultured bacterium
ATGCAGAAATGGAAATTTGTTCGACCTTCAACTTTTGCTTCGCTTTTTGCATTTGCTCCCACCAAAGCGGTTTTTGTGCTGAGCTGGGTTGAGAAACGACTTCTGCCCAAAAATTATCTTTTCCGGGAAGAGGTTCAAATCCTGCGGCTCTCAGCGCTTCATCGGAAAGACGTGTTTTGCGAATGCGCGTTTCACGAACTTTTAATTTTCTCGCGAAAGGAAGCAACTGTTCCCGGTTCCACTTCTGAAAGCTCCCATGTTGAGCTCCGGCCCACAACGCAAGTTTCCCGGGCATAATCGTCAAAGTTCCATCCTGAAACTTTAAATGCATATGTCCGCGGGCACGATCACTCAAGGTTTCGCTATATCTCTGGGCCGCATCGGGAATCAGCTGATCCGCAACGGTAATCATCAGCTCTCCTTCGCCCTTTTTAACCATAATGACAGTCGGCTTAGAATCCGCGGAAGCCGCCGAGCCGGTGGAATCTAAATAACCGATACCATCAACATACCATTGAATTCCCTGCCCGCCGTTGAAGAGCTGCGCCGGAATGAGACTTAAAATATCTTGCTGTGCAAGTGCCGACAAACCGCTTTCGTCAAAAAGCTGCGCGGACAAATAGTCCCGTGAAGCCTCGCTGTGAAACGGAACGATTTCTAAAATTTGCACTCCCGTGTGTGGGCTCAATCCGGCATGAATCTCTTTCAACTGCTCACGCGCCATCTGCGAATAAGATTCATTTGTTACAGCATTAACAACACGTAACCGTTCGCCTTCCGGAAGCGAGGAAGAATCAATCGCAAACGAATCCCAAATCTCTTTATTTTGTCCCAGCTCTTGAAGCTGTGTGTTTCCGAGATCGATAAATACCAATCGCTTTCCTTTTTGAGCTCCGAGCGGAACCCAAAAAGCAGCGGCTTTGTTATCTCTTGATTTAAGGCGCTCATAACCCTGCTGTTCCAAATATCGAACAAGCTTCCGTCTCATCCATACGCTTTTAAGCGCGGCGGAATCCTGGTGATTCAGCATATTTTCAAGCAGGATCAAAGGATTTTGTTCGTTCTGAATATTTTGCGCAAACGTTCGCGTGTATTGTGCCGCGGTTAAGCGCGCATCCATGATTTTGCTGAAACGAATTGATGTCAGCTGATATTGAGAGTATGCCTCCGGATCCTGCTGATATCTTTCAATCGCGTGAATCAGGGCCGCGCGATAATCCGCTTCCAACATTCCTTTCGGAATAATCGTGTTGCCATGCCCAGGCTTCGTCCAATCCACCATTTCACCCTGCTGCTGAAAAATCGCTTCCAAAAAGGGCGAGCTCATTTCAAGCGCGCCGACCGAAGGCGCATCTGTTTCCGTCAAACCGGCCGCTTCCGTTCCGCGAGTTTCATAACGATCGGAATCATTCACCTGAAGATCCGTCGCGGCTAAAAGCGCGCGTTGCTCGGGAATGCTCCAGCCCGTAACAACAATAAAACGCCCCCAATCTTTGGCTTCCGCGCCCTTCTGCGCTCTCAAAGCTTCGATCTCTTCCTGCAACGCGGTTAACTCGTGATGCGACATGCGCGACTCTTCAACAGCCTGAACGTTCGCAAACAATAAAACCTGCGCACCTTTTTTAACGGCTGCCAAAACGTTTTCGCGCGTAAAGGCTCCGCTCTCGATGCCTTGCCCGCGGTAAACCTTATGATGCGTGCCGCGTTTTTCATCCGCGTTGCGGCCGGAATAGGAAATCACAATCTGATCATCTCGCAATTCACGAATATGCGGATTGAGAGAAAGTATTTTTTCATTTTTGCTTAAATTTTGTTTGGCAATTTTCTTCGCTTCTCTTAATGCCGCGGCTGAGGGATTCCAAGAATTCTCATCCGGAAAACGCGCTTTAAAAGCAGCATCATCAAAAATTTGCTGCCAGTATTTTCGCGTTGCGGGTTGATCATCTCCGTTGGTGATTCCCATCACGCGATAGGTGTTCGCGTCAAACCGGCTCACTTCAAAGGCATGAATCGCAGCAACGCCGTTAATGGTATCGGCCGCACGCACACCACCGCTGGTTGAATCATAGTCGTCTGCAGCGCGAGAATCATAGGGATCATAAATCATTCTAAAATAACGGCGATACTCGGCTGGCATCGCCATGCCGTCGACAAAATTTTCGCCGTAACGGCCGCGATTATTATAAGTATGCGTTGTGTAGTGAACATGCGCGGGTTCAAGCGCGAGCTCGTCTTTTTCGGTAACCAAATGCCGCATGCCAAAGAAATTTCCGCCTATCCGGGTCGCCGCTGCGCGATCTGCCGCTGACATGGAATCGAGCTGATCAGAAATGCGTTTCATGACAGGCATCGGTCCCGTTTGTCCATCATTGCCCCACAAAACCGCCGGCTTCCACTTTTCAGGATTCGCTTGCTGTCTGCGAAATTCCAACTTCTTAATTAATTTAAGGGAGGCCTTTGAAAAAAACTCCGTAAACTCTTCGTTCGTTGCGGAACCAAATTCGCCGCCATAACGATAAAGCGACTTCGTGTAATACTCTTCTTTGCCCGCTTCCGGCTTATCTTTAACGAAGAAAACGCTTACGCCAAATTCATTGGTGCCTTCAAAAACTTCCACGGTCACATTTTTGCGGGTATTTCCATAACGCACTTCGATTTCAAAGTTAAGGTCTTCGCGTGGCTTTAAATCTTTTACCGGAACCGGCACCTTAGAATAATCCACATTCTTTTCAAGCTTCCCGTCTTTTCCAGGACTAAAAGGATAAAAAGGTTCAATGGTGACAAGCCGAGCCTTATCTTTCAAAAGTTCTTTCATCTTGACGGTGTGATATTGACCGACACGTCCCAATCCACCGGCAGCAAGCCATGTTTCAGGTGAAACATAGTAAATAGCAGAATCTTTTAAAGCTTCCGCATTTTCTTCAAACCATTTGTCATCGGGATGCTCTGAAAGCATCAAACGAATCATATCCGCTAAAATTAAATCATGAAGCGATTTGCGCATCTCAATATACGCGAGCAACTTGGCTCTTTCATCATGGCTCAAAAGCATGACCGCTTTTAAAATCGGCCAGCGAGCTTCTTGCGGAGCGTCGTTCCAGGTTTCAGCGGCGGCATCATAATGGCTCAACCAGCTATCCAACGCGGTCGCTTCGGTTTTCTGCCAATCTTCTTGCGCGGGTAATCCGGCCAAAACACTTTGCAGATCTTCAAAAATATAATAAACGTGGTTCGCCTGAATCACCGTGGGCAAAAGCTCTTCCACATCATAATGATCGCCTTTTTGCTTCAGCGATTTTTCTTCTTTGACGAGTCTTTCTAAAATTTCATGCAGTTTTTCAGAAACAGAAAGCAGCTTGGGATGCGCCAAGGTTTGTCCTGAAGTATCGCCTTGATTAAAAGGTCTGCGGCGCATCGGCAATTTACCGTCAAAACCTTGCGCGCGCACCTTCGCTTCAAAAATCGGCAAAATTTCTTCTTCAGAAAATCCGCCGTTAATTTTATTCTTTCGGATATCCAAGATACTTTGCAACGCAGCACGCATCAACCACCAATCCGCGGTCAATTCGCCTGTCCCCATCAAGAGATTCGTGTTACGAGCTTCTGAACGCTGCGAAACCAGAAAATTCATTCGGTTTTCTTTCGCCTGACGATAAACCTCTTCGTAAGCCGCGGCGGGAACATCCCACGACTTAATATGCAACATGCCGCGTTTTTGCATTCCACGAAAACGCTTTGACTGTTGCTTGAATAAATCCATCGCAATTTGAACGGTTTTTACAAATTCGCCGTCATGCAAAAAGAGCAGTCCCGTTCCTTCGCGGGGGTTGCGCATTTCATCAATCACGGTTTCTATTAACCCTCCGACCGCGCGCGCAATCACCATCGCACCGTAACGCATAAACTGCTGCTGTGAAATACCCGCAGGCTCAAACTTCGATGGCATCAAGAACACGTCTGTTCCCGCCGCCCAGTCGCGCACGGTTTGTTCATCGGCCCACCCGTGAAAGAAAACGTTGGCGGGATACTGACGTTCTTTGTCTAAAACCTGAAGTACAAAAGGATTTATTCTCTTTCGATTTTCTTCATCATCAAGCTCCTTCTTCGTGGGCCGTGCCTTGCCGGCAAATAGAATAATTGGGTTATAATCACGAACAATTTCATCCAAATGCCGCAAAATGACATCAAGCCCCTTTTGTTCATCAAAACGGCTCATGAAAGCGAAGACAGGTCTGGCCATATTCTCTTCCGTGGGCTCAATTCCAAACTTTTGGAGCAAGGCTCTTTTATTTCCGATGCGCCGGTTAAACGCTTGCACCGAAAAAGGCACCGAAATACCGTTTTCTTTGCCTGGATCCCAGTTCTTATCATCAAGAGCGTTTAAAATTCCGTGAAAATCACGCTCGCGCATTTTTAAAATCTCTCGCAACCCATAGGCTGTTTTATCATCACGAAGCAATTCATTGCGATAAGTTTCGCTGACAGTGGTAATTTTGCCCGCAAGCAAAAGCGCAGCCTTGGCAGGATTAACATCACCGTGAAATTCCAAAGCACCAAATGGGGCAAGCGCTTCGTGCGGAATACCCAAGCTGCGCATAAAATCATAAAAGCGCGTTCCCTCTTTAGAAACGCGCAGCTGATTTCGAATGCTATGGATGGTGTAGACAATTTCGGTTTCTTTGAAAGGCGAACGCTCTAAAGCTGCGGGGCTTGCCGCTTCGGCAAAACGAATCAAAGGCGCAACCATGGCCGCTTGAACATCGTGTAAATGCAAAATTTCAGGCTTGCTTTCAAGAGAGCCGACAAATTGTACAAATGCTTTTGAAAAAATCGAAGCTTCCACCAGAGCAACATCATTGTGCTCCGGATAACCCCATTGGAAAAAACCATCTGCTTCTAAAAAATTAACCCGCACACCGTGATAAATCACTTCAAATGCTTTAACGTGAACATCTTGATCGTGACCCGTAAGCGGATTAAAAAAGCGAAATGAAAATGCTTTATCTTTAAGTTCCTGCGGTTGCAATCCAGCCTTGGCAAGATTACGATGAATTACCGGATTTCCCGGAAGCACAACGCGAATATCCTGAGCATTTTCACTCATGCCGGATTGAGTGCCTGCCAATTCCTTAATCACATCTTTGACTCCGCCAATATCAACCAAACCAGCCATTTCATAAGAAGCATGCACAATTCTGTTTTCTGAACGCCGCGAGCTAACTGCCATCGCCCCTGTTGAAGAAGAGGTGTTAGTGGGAGAATAAACTGAAACTACTTGGCTCGTGCTGGTCGTAAAAGAAGGCGCGTCGGGAACAAGCGGAATCACAATCTGCGGATTCGCGGTCGCGACTTGCACGGGAACGGAATCAAGCTTGCCCATCTTTTTAAGACGGCGAAGCACCGGTTCGATTTTTTTGGAAATGCCATTCCATTTATTTTTAAGCGCCGGATATTCCGCGGGATAAACCGATGCGAGCACAATTTCATCGAGAAGCGTCAGGGCATTTAAATTCTCACGCGCTTCTTTGCTGTTCGCGCGGCGGAGAAGATTTTCGCGCCAAGCTTTATAATTCGCTAAAGCTCTTGTCGGGTCTTTGCGCTCACCTTCCAAATCAAGCAATTGATGTGTCATCGCCGTCGCAAAAGACTCGTACATTTTTAATTTTCCATTTTCGGTCTGAAAATATTTTTTCCACGAAACGTCGCCGCGCATCAGCTCGTCATAACGGCTGACCTGGGGCAATTCGGAAATAGCCGGAGTTAAAATAGCGTAAGAGATTTTCTTTTGGCGAAGTTCTGCCGCAAGTGAATCAGCGTGAAAACCGCCCACAACCACAATCGCTCGTGTTTCACCGTTTTGCTTTAATTGAGAAAGCGTATTTTTAAGAATCGCTTTTTCGCGCATTTCCGCGATTTCATAAAATTTCGAAAATTCCGCTCTTGCGATTGCATCATGCAAACGGCTAAGCTCGGTTGCGGTTTCCGGAAAATATTTTGACGAAAGCGTACGACTCTTATTTGCGCTCATCCAATCTTGACGTGACAGCTCCAGCTTCAGCCAACGGTCCAACAATTCGCTTTGACGCATCATTGCAAGCAAGGCGCGATCTTCTTCTTTAAGAGCAAACTTCGCCTCCATCGCGCGGATTAAAGCCTCCCATTCTTTGATAAAAACACCTGAACGTAAACGCAAAAGCATTTCGCCTTGGCGAATCAAAGCGCTGAGTTCTGCGGGCAAATTCATGGCCCACTTTTGTGCGGCGCAAAAATCATTCGCGCGCGTGGCAAACTGCGCGTCGGAGAAACTTCCCGTGTGCCAAAGCTGGATTAATTCATTCCAGGCGCTGAAAACGGATTTGCTTTCTTTTGCTTTAAGCTCAATCTGATTGACCCACGCTTCAAGGGCAGCCTTTTCGCTTGTTTGTGAAAAATCTTTTGTTTCTTTGGCGAGAACAAACAAATGCGGAAACTGAGATTTAAACTCCGGGAGATTTTTTAAAGCGGCCTGCAAAATAAACATCAGCGCGTGGGGATCATGCGCGCCAAACCCGGCCAATTGTTCTTCAAATTTTTCCAACTTGGCCGAAAAAGTTTTTTTGCGAAGAACTTTGATTTTCTCATTCACCTGATTTAAGGCTTTTTGATAACTTTTTTTCGCCGAGCGCGCGGCGATAAAAACATCCAGCTGCTTTTGATAAAGCTCCGCATCTTCGGCCCCAAAATAAAGAGCTCCTGACTTTGATAACGCAGCCAACGCGACTCCGGATAACTCTCCGCGGCTCCAAAGCTTTTTTAATTCCTGCGTTAATAAAGTTTGATCGGGAAAAGACTGAAAAAGTGCGGTTTGAAAATCTCCTGTTACACCTTCCGCAGCAACTGTTTTGATTTGTGCCTGCTCTTCTAGCTGTAAAATTAATTTACGGATGGAGCTCTGCGCATCCGGAATAGCATGCGCATCACGAATAATCCAAAGAGCTTCATGGCCTTTGCCGACATAGCGCTCTTCTGTGAAAGCGGTTTTTTCAGAAACCTGAATATGCTTAATCAAATCGGCGTTTGAAACAGCCATGTCTGCAGGGGCTTTTCCGGAAAGAGTTTGTGCGCCGGCAGGAAGAATCGAATTAAGAAAGAACATGCCCGCGAGCAAAGCGGCCTTAATCCTAAAAACACCTGATTTCTTCATTTCTTCTCCCCCTCAAATTTTCTTATTTAAATATGTTTTAAAAACTTACGCTATGTCTTTAGAAAAGACAAAAGCAACCGAAACAAAAATATTTTAATGATCTTAAATGCTATAAATTGATAGAATTAGCAAAAGCAGATTAAACCGAAAAACGGAAAAGCATGACATCGCCGTCTTTGACGACGTAGTCTTTGCCTTCAACACGTAGCAGACCTTTTTCCTTCACGGCCTTTTCAGAACCCTGGGCAACCAAATCTTCGTAGCTCATTACTTCTGCGCGAATAAACCCGCGCTCAAAATCACTGTGAATCACCCCCGCGGGTTGCGGCGCAGTCATACCTTTAATGATTGTCCAAGCGCGCACTTCTTTTTCACCTGCCGTCAAATAGGTAATCAAATTGAGAGCTTCATAGCCCGTGCGAATCACTTTATGCATACCCGGCTCTTCAAGTCCCAGCGCTTCGAGAAAGCTTTTTTGTTCTTCTTCGGACAATTCAACAATTTCAGATTCTACTTTGCCTGAAATCACAACCACTTTGGCATTTTCAGCCGCTGCAATTTTACGAACTTGTTCGACAAGCGGTCCGCCATCCGGCAAGTCTGATTCCGCCACATTGCAACAGTAAAAAACCGGCTTGAGCGTCAGAAAGCTGCATTCTTTAACCGTCGCCTTCTCTGCTTCATCCAAACCAAGCTTACGCAAAGGCGTTCCGGCCTCGAGGGCTTTCTTAATTTTTTCTAAAGTCGGCTGAATCGCGAGCGCGTCTTTATCGCCGCTACGCGCAAGCTTTTCGTTCTTAGTAAAGCGGGTTCCGATCGTTTCAAGATCTTTGAGACATAATTCCGTATCAATCACTTCAATATCACGCGCGGGATTCACACTGCCTGACACATGCAAAATATTGGCGTCTTCAAAACAACGCACCACATGCATAATCGCTTCGACTTCGCGAATATGCGTTAAAAATTTATTTCCAAGGCCTTCGCCTTCTGCGGCACCTTTGACCAATCCGGCAATATCATAAAACTCAACGGTGGTCGGGACTTTGGTTTGCGGCTTAATCAATTTAGTCAGGGTCTCAAGGCGAGAGTCGGGAACGGGAACAATCCCCTTGTTGGGCTCAATTGTGCAAAACGGATAATTCGCCGCCTGCGCCCGTGATTCTTTATTAATCGCATTAAAAATAGTCGATTTGCCCACATTCGGCAAACCCACAATACCGCACTTAAAACCCATGATAACTCCCAAAAAAGATGACTGGAAAGAGGGCGCATTATATAAGGTGAAGGGCGCGCGGACAAGCGGGCTTTATGCGGATGCCGCGAAGACCTGCCAAGAGAGAAATTCAAAGAAACGGCCGATCTCTATCGCGCTTGTGACACGGACAAACCCCTTATCTTCGATATATTCCATGCCCATAGCCGCTAAGAACCCCGAGGCCAAACCTTCCACAGTACGAATATCCGCTTTTACAATTTTCTTTCCGCCGACTTTTTGCGAGCCCGGCTGAGAAGCAAATTCGATGTTATTTAATTTCGAGCTCACCGCCGAACCAAGGTCCGAGTAGAGAGAAACGCGGCCGGTTTTGGCGTGGGGGACGGCCCACAACCAATCGACACGCGTTTCCTCTACCGGATTTTTTGAACCGGAGCCGTAGACGGCGACTTCCAGTTCGTTTTGATACAAAAATTCATAGAAAGCTTTAAAGTTGTCTTCTTCCATTCGCCCCAACTCTTCCCGGCTGATTAAAATGCGGGCTCTTGCGGCTATCTCGCGCGGTTCATTATTCGAGATGCTTGTTTCACGATCCGTGGGCTGAACCATTTGCTGTCGCTTTTCTCCCAAATCTTTGAGGTCTTTCATTTCACTGGCCAAGTTTACGGCAATCTTGTCATCCTTAATCAGCCAAAACATCACGGCGGCTTTCTCAAAATCTCTCCGCTTTGCAAAATAAGCAGAAAGATTTCTCAGCTCTTGATCAAGGCGATTTTCTTCTTGGGCATTTAACCCCGATTGAATTTCGACAAACTCCGATTTGCTTTGATTTGTTTTTGAAACTCGTTTGAATGCCTCGCGAATAATTCTTGCATATCTTTTTTCCGCTTTTTGATTCACAACATCTATTGCTGTAACACGGACTTCTGAGCGTTTCATCAAAACAGCGGGGACAGAAACCTCGGTTTTTGCATTGCTTCCATTCCCTCTTACCTCAGATCTTTGGGCGCGTTTTCTGATAAGCTCAACTAAATGCGCGTGGCTTTGATCGTGTAATTCTTTCCGCGCAGCAAGATTGTTTTGAACCATCTTTTGACGGTACGCATCATCATGTATCAAGCTTAAAATAGTGTCTGCGGCATCATCAAGATGAGGATTTCGACCGAGCCGAACGACGGCATTATGTTTAAGATAAACCCGTACCGCTTCCGCGCTTCCTTCCGAATTTTTTGATTCAAGATCTTTCTCTGAAAAATCTCCTGTCACTAAAGCAGACCGAGACTCGGCAATGTTATGGCTTGTTTGGGTTCCATCCTGGCGCAAAGTGTTTCCGTAGACTGTCACCTTTGCGGCATGCAGAAGAAGCGTGAGATCACCAAGGGTATCCACATAAATCACATCGCTCTTTTTTTGCGAATGAATATCGGAAAGCTTTCTTACGGATATTCCCCGTTTTTCCAATTCACCGATCAATCGAATCTGCCCGGTCGGCCAGCGCGGAGTGAGGACAATTGGAGCTTTAATTTTTTTCTCCCGAATAAGCTTTTCGATTAAATTTAAAACGAAAAACTCTTCGTGTTCTCGAATGTTTGCAAAAACAATCGGGGGGCTCTCCAAGCCGTATCTGACCATTACATTTTCAGGCGGTTCTTTCCACAGCAGATCAAGATATTTCCACGGCTCAACATTAAACTCTCGGTGATCAAAACTAATCCGCAAAAGCCTTGAAGGACTTGTTGCTTTCGCCGTCTTCGCGGGCGCATAAGCAAATTTACCGTCAACCCGATTCTTTAAATCATCTTCGCTGGTTCCTTCCGGATATAAGACTCTGATTTTTTTCTCAGGAAGCGCTTCACGAAAAGCTCTTCCAAGATCTGCCGCGAAAGCAATGTCATCATATCCAGCGCCCAAAAGCTCCAGGTCGATTTGCTTTATTTTTGAAAAATCAATCGGCTCATCATCAAAAAGAAGCTGATCAAGCCGCATTTCCGAGCGGGCGGATTTTTTAAGAATCATCATGCCCTCTTTTTTAGAATTCGCCGTGATAGGCGTCAGGCCTTCGTCATCGTTCATTTCAGCGCGGGTAATGACACGCTCCGCTTTCCAATGCTCGATATCCCAGCCTGTTTCGTTAAAAAGAGCGCGAAGTTTTTCTTCATCAATTGCTCTAAAATAAATGCGGATCAAAAATTGAGCTCCGGCCGAGGCTTTACGCTGCGTTTCTGTAAGAAGCGTTTTAAATTCCTGATAGGTCAAATCGGTGTTGACTCTTTCAGCCTGCCCCAGAAAAGTTGTTTCGGAAGAATTAAAATTGGGCGAATTAAAATAATAAAAATCGGCTTCGGGAATTTCCCGCAAATTAAGCCGAAAAAGAGACGTGCCCGTTGATCTTTTTTTAATGTTATAAAGTGTATTCATCAGCTTAAGAAGGCTAAGATCCACCGCGTGAATACGGCGCGCGCCAAACTCCTGCGGCAAAACCGTATTAAGTCCTGAGCCCGAACCGATTTCAACCGCAACTTTATCTTTTAAATTAATCTTGCCTTCAGAAATCGCTCTCCTGAGAAAGCCGGCTGTTTTGAGAGAAGAAAATTCATTGCCGGGATAAACCGTGGGAAAAATCGCTCCGCGCTCATTGCGGCGGATCAATGCGGGCTCAAACGGAGTTCCATCCGCTGTCGTGATAGGCTCATGCATATCGAAGGAAAAGATTTTATACTTTTGAGCTAAAAATTTGCGCATCGCTTTCGAAGTATCATCATCCGTAACAACATAGGCTCGCTGCCGGGAATTAATCAGATCATAAAAAAGAAGTTTGCGACCTTCCCGCGGTGACCGCAAATCAGGCCACACAATTGCAACGGGCTTATTTTGATGTGTCAGAATATAGGCTTTGCTTAAATCATCGAGCGATGCGATTTCATGCGCGGTTCCAAAATGCTGGTGAATGTGATAAACATTCATCAAATCATTCAGCGACTGAAAAACAGCGCGTCGCAAACTATCTCCGCTTAAACCGAGAATCTGATGTTGAGCCAATGCCACCCGTCCCCACGACCCTTCGAGCGGCTCAACAGTTGCATGAATCGGGTCAACACCAAAGGCGAGCAAAAAATACCAAATTGGATCTTGCTCACGTACACCGCTTAAGCTTTGCCGTGCTTCGGATCTTTGATTGCCTTGACCATTCAGAATAAATTTTTTGATTTCAATTTCTTTCGGCGCGGATCCGGCCGGAAGACGCACAAGCACCATAATTTCGGAAATGTTTTTAGGCTGTTCACCCGTTTTGAAAGAAATATCTTTTGCCGTAATTGCGCCGCCTTTAACCCTAATCGGCCCGATTGTCTTGCCTGTTCCGGGTTTACCCGCACGCGCATCCCAGTCTTTAAATTCAATCCAAACATCTGCCTGATCTTCAGGGCGTGAACGCGCGCCAAGCGATAGCTGAATTTCAAAACGATTAACTTGTACAAGACGATAATCCAGTTTAATCGCACCGCCGGCTTCCGAATCTTTCGCAGGGTTCACGTCCAGAATAAGTCCATCCGCACCGTGCTTTAAGTCGCCGGCTTTATAACCATAAAGTAATTTTTGCCGGGATAAATCCATGAATTTTGTCTGCGCTTTCATCCACGCTTCAAAATTCATCATATCGGGCAAAGGAATTTCTCTGCCTTTTAATTGATCCCGACTTCCAAAGACATCGGCGTAGAGTTTGTTTTCGATTTGAAGGAACCGCGCCAATTTGCTGCTCCCCATCCAGCGCGCCATATCCTCCTGCAAATCAAACCCCGGTAAAACGAGCAAATACATTTTGCTGTCCCAGGTTTCCGAATCGGTGTAGCGGCGCGCGTCAGCGGAATAACCGTACATGACTCCGCCATCAACAGCTCCCCACGGCGTCCAAATCGGACTTGTCGCCCAGGGATTTTTTTCATTTAAAATCCAATTGAGCCATGTCGCCGATTTCGCTCCAAATTCATCCGCCATCATCAGCCCCGTCAAACCCACGGGCGTAACAATGTCTGTTTTTTTAAGCCGCGGCGGATCAAGCACAAGCTGCGGATAACCAAAATCTCCGGTGTATTCACCGCCATTCAAACCGCGTATGCCCGCGACAATTCCGGGAATGTCAGACTCCTGCGCCTGATAAGCCTGCGCTTTCACGGTATTCATCAAAACGGCCCAAGCCAAAGGCGAATGTTTGTAAGGCCAGAAAACCATATGCCAATATTCATTCGCCCACGAGTTATACCCGACCTGCACGGTAATCAAACGCCCGTCTTTCAACGCGACATCGCGCGCGATATGCTGTTGTTGCGTACGCTGCCACATCGCCGCACGGTCGGCTTCATTAGCCCACTTTCCATAAAGATCCATCCACATCAACATCATCTTGGCTTCGAAAGGATCGCCAACCACATAGGCTTTTTGTTTTCCATCCTGTGAAACAGATTCGTATTTGAAGCCTTGCGGCGTGCGATGAATGTAAACCACTCCGCGCGCTTCTTTTTTATCTTGGTCAAAGAAAAGTTTTACGGTTTGCGCGGCCAATTCTTCAAATAAAGAGCGATAGGCGTCGCGTGTTTTCTGCATCGCTTCTCGCTGTGCAACTTTTCCGTCCGCAAGCCTGTCATCCAGCGTATGCCAAACACGGAAAAGCCCGTCCATCCATTGGCCATTATCTAAAAGCGGAATTTTTTCTTCCCAACCCGGATAAGGATGAATGGCGCCCTTCTCATCCCGCGTTAGCCACGGTAAAAATCCGGCATATTCGGGATAGCGTTTTTGAAAGTCGCGGTAGCTTTTCATTTTAAGATCAAGCAGGGACAAAATTTCCGTGTCAGTTTCCGGAACCAAATTTTTTGCCAATGGATTTCCCTGAAGCGCTTCGGCCAAAAAGACGAGATGTAAATGTTCTTTCGAAGGAGCCGTAATAAATCGATTTTTAAACCCGCCCTGCCGATCTAATTCGATTCCGTCATAAGTAATACCGGTGCGTTCGTCATAGCCAACGTTCTTTCTCAGAAAAGGACTTTCTTTTTGCGTAATCGTTTCCGCGAAAACACGTCTTTCCGCTGCGCTTTCCATCGGGTTAATTTTGAGTAAAAAGTTGGACATGACATACGCGTAGAAAGCCCCCACAGCAATTGCCCCGAAATGCCGCAAAGATACGGCCCATTTCTTGGAAAGATTTTTAAACGGCTGATCATGCATCATGTGCTTGCGCACACCCCAAATTAATAGGCTATGCACAATCACTGCCGGAACACCGAGCATCAACGGCCCTAAAATTGTCCAAAGTCCAAAATAAATACAAAGCGAATAAGCCAAATAAGTGGCTCCGCCGGCAACGGCAAAAGCACCTGTCATCCAAATCATTTCGCGGAGATATCGATTTTCAACCCGGTCTTTAATAAAATCGGGAATTGCTGAAAAAATACGCCGTGTTTCAGAGCGATGCGCTAACAAATAAACACGACTTTTTTCACCGCCCAATCTCTGAACCTCAAACGGCCAATTTGTTTGGGGTCTCTCTCCGCCGCGCTTAAGCATTTCAAACACAACTTGTTTTGGGCTATTCCAAATTAAAACGCGTCCCCCCGGTTTGACACGGCTCGGCAGCGCTTGCAAAAACTCATCGAGCATACCGCCATGAAAATCTCCGTCCCATAAATCTTCAATGGTATTTCCGGCGCTGTCGCGTGTGGTAAATTCGGGCATATTCCATAAAATCAAATCATACTTCTTGTCTCCGTACACCGGACGGCGATTCATCTCATACAGCCCATTCGATTGAACCGCGCGAATTGGCAAACCCAAAAGACGCGCTGAAAAACGAGTGTTTAAAACCGCGGCTGGATTAATGTCTGCGGTATCAATCGATCCGGGATTTTTTATACTCGCGATCGCCATATCGGCGCCGCCGGAGCCCGAACCCAAAACAAGCACATCGTCGCCTTCGCGTGTCCGACGATAAACCTCCTGATGATATTCTCGGTCATAATCGGCATTTTGAGTTTGATGCAGCGGAAAAACCGTGGGCAAAACGGGCACAATCCATTTCTTATGATTGGGGGCCGGAAGACTCGTATCGTAATAACGCGGACTCCAATACGAAACGCGAACAGAGCTCTCTGCGTCTTTTTCTTTAAAATCAATTCTCGCAAAAGAACCAAAAGGATTTGCGTATTCTGAAAGTGAAAGGGCTTTCCCGATTTCCTGCAATATCAAACTGTCTTGATAAAGCTGAACTGTAAATGCATGGCGCGAGCCCACTGGATGCAATGCGACGTGAAAAGGAAGTTGGTAATTCAATAAATCAACATACGCGTTCCCCTTTTTTTCTTCCGGAAAAATAGCTGCTAGTTGATTTTTTTTGTTTAACAAAAGCTTTAGCTCAAAAGTGCCGGGGAACCAACGCATTGAGCCATCGGGTCCAATGGGACGAGGACTATCAATCAGAGAACGCATCACCTCGGCTAAGGAATAAGGCAAGCGCGGATTTTCAGAAAGCACGGGGTAAATATACTTCTCGAAATGCCAACCATTTTTCAAAGTATCCGCCCCAACCGAACGTCCTTCCTTTTTAAGCTGCTCCAATAAATCTTCGGTAATGCTGCGTGCTTCGGAACGTTTATAAATTTTCCAGATTTGCCAAAGATGAGCTCCGTCTTCCCCTCGCGCCACAACATCCGCATCAATTCCATCTGTAAATAAAAGGCCGCTCATGATCGAGGCATGCCTCCTCCGCTCTGCGTCCGGATCTCCGCCGCGGTAAGTTACTTTTGATTTTCCGTGATAGTACGCGGTGAGAAGGTAGCCGCCGTCTTTCAAGTTCGTGAGGGCTCGATATAAAATCTGGTTGCGTATTTTTTTGGAAATAACACTGCTACTAAGAACACTCTGCATGATAATGAGATCCGCCTTGCCGGACACATTTTCATACCGGGCCTTGGACGAACTCTCAACTTCAATAGCGCTGCTCAAACCCAATCTTTGAATCAAATGAAGCAAGCTCGGCTGAATATTTTTGTTGGGCTCATACATTTTTATTTTCGCTTTTGGCCGAAGAATCGTGATCAAGCGCTCCCATGGAATACGGCTTTCTTTTTTCCCCATCAGATGCGGCATCAATGCCCAATAAGAAAGCGCGGGACCAATGGAGTGGACAATCGGATCTTCGGGCAAATTTAATTTCCGCAAAACTTCTAATCCGGTCTTTGCAGCTTCGCTCCACGTTCTCGTCGTAATAGGTGCATCTCGCGCTTCAGAGCGAGCCGAAGCAAAATCGTAAGAGTTAACTTCGCCGGCTTTGAGATTGACCCGCTGGGCGTTATTTTTAGAAATAATCCAAACAAAATTATTTTTTTCAAAAAAAGGTCCGGTTGCTTTAGCTTCAACCAGATCCGGAATGGTTGATTTTTTGACAATAGGAATCTTTCTAAAAGCCGGGTCAAAAGAATGCGTATCAAGGTAATAGCCCTTTGCAATCAAAGAATCGGCAACTTCACGGCTGATTTCTTGTTGCCGCCCTGGAAATGCCAATCCGGTATGATTAAACAAAATGTCTAAATCGCCGGCAGGCACATCATTATTTTCCGCGGTTGATCCATACAAAATTATTTCGACCGGCTCTTTTACCACCGAGAGAGCCTCGCGAATATCCAAAACCGCCCGATATGTTTTTGCGGCGATTTCCCCTTGCAGCGATTCGAATAACCGCTGTTCAGATCGTTTTTGTAATAAAACTTGTCCACGCAAAGCGCCAAAATCTTCGGGCTCTTCGATCACACGAAACCCTTTAAATCGAGGGATATTGCCGGAGTCCAGCTGAGCAGCATCTATGTCAGTCATGAAATAAGCTCCCGGAGCAAGCAAAGGCAAAATTTGCTGATCAACATAATCCTGAAGCTCAGCGGCATGCATCGCGGAACTTCCAAGCCCCCAATAGCTGATCATGAGATCGACTTCTCCGGACGAGACATAGTCGCGAAGATGCGCCGCGGAATCAAAAGCAACCTCAACGTTTCGATGAATTAACTCTTGCCAATATTTTGAGTAAGTATCGCTGAAAGCGATGAGCTTCAATTTTCCGGATCGAATTTCTTTTTCAAAAA
>CAZSVD010000060.1:0-17575 GCA_964610145.1 uncultured bacterium
GACGAACGCCCAGCTCTTCCAATTTCTTTAAATTTTGGACCGCTTCATTCGGAAAATAAATCGACGCAAGCATCGAGGCATACGGAGAAACCACTTCGTCTTTGAGTTGTCCGTAAGGCACATATTCGCCGTGCGTATCCAAACTGGCCGACCAACCCCAAACCGGCGCGCTGATATCCGCCGCGTGCTTAATCTGCTCTCCTGAGTAATTTTTTTGCGATGTCCCCATCAGCATATTCCGCTCATCGACATAAAGCCCCGCCATATACGGCATATAAGCACCGCCGTCTTCATAACTTGAAACCAAAAACCAGGTTCCATCTTGCTTTTGAACCGGCCGCGTAAGCGCGCTCCAATGCGACACCGGTACAACGCCTTCGGCGATCGCATAAAAACTGGTCAATCGTGCTTCCGAAGCGAGAAACTTATAATGCCATGGCCCAAACGGCTGCGATTCCGCGAAATTATTATGATTCACGTCATAACCGCCTTTCAGCCAGCCTGACTTGTGATCATACATACTCGCGAAGTCCATTCCTTGCAAATACTGATCAATCGAGGGACCTAACTCCGCCGGAAAAATTTCTTTCGCCAAGACGAGTCCGCCGATCAAATTGCTGACATGCTTACTGTAAGAAAACATTTCCGTACCGGTAATCGGCTTCAATCCCCGCGCCGTAAACCAAACGCGCGGAATCCCGCGCCAAGAAGGCACTTTCTGCAAACTTGTCAGCGCCATATTAATACGGGTCAACGCTTCATCTTTTGAAATGAGTCCTGTATCCGCCGCGATGGCAGCCGCCCCGATATAAAGACCGACATTCGAAAGAGATGTGGCGGGTAATTTTTTATCCGAGTCATACGGAATGCCGGTCAAAGGCTCAACATATTCGGCTAAATAATTCCAGGTATCTTGGTAAACACCTTTTAAATATTCTTTTTCATCCGGGGACAAAACAATATCCGTGCTTCCAACCGGCTCTCCCACAGACGAAACCTGAGCCTGAACAACCGTAAGCTGCCCGACTAAAAAAAGAATCAAAATTAAAAAAGTGACTCGCTTAAGCACGAAAACTCCTTTTAACATTCTGTATCGAGATATTCGTTAAAGTAGTGCGAAACTGCAAACTGTCTGATGAGTTCCCCGCCACTATGATAAATCAAAAGATAGTGTCGTTTTTAAAAAATTATTTGACGCCCTGATCTAATTAAGATACTATTCTATTAGGATTAATTCTTAATTAGATAAAGTCTTATCTGTTGATTTTTCCCTGCTGCTTTAAAGGAGTTTCTGATCATGTCACTACAGACCGCATCATTATCAACCACCAAACGCGTTTTAGCCCTCACCCTAGCGGGATTAACCGCGTTTACTGCCCCCATTTTCGCGCATGAACGCCATTACGTATTTAATGCTGAATACCGCACCATCCCCCAGGGTGAATTTGAGGTGGAGCAATCGACAACTTCGAAGGTTCCGCATTGGAACACCTCTAACGAAAATACTTTCGATTATGAAACTGAAATTGAATACGGTATCACCGACCAGTGGACAATTGCTCATTACGAAAACTGGCAAACCGAAAATCATGCCGGCTACGATGACGACGGACTTCCCGCCAAAGATGTCACAAAGTATTCCGGGTTTAAGTTTGAAACAAAATACCGAATCGGTGAAAAAGGTAAATACTGGGTTGACCCGCTGATTTATTTGGAAATCGCGCATGATCCCCGCGAACCGCGAGCCCCTGTCGTGCTCGAAGAAAAAATCGTCCTCTCCAAAGATTTCGGAAAACTGAATTTCACTTATAACCAAATCATGGAATCCGTCGCAAATCGCGGCGGAAGAACCGAGCATGAATTCACCTTCGGCTCAAGCTATGAACTCCCCGCGAGTTTTCGTCTCGGCGCCGAGTTCAAAGGACAATATTGGAATCCGGAAGGACATCGCAATGAACTCGCCATGGGCCCCACCCTCGCTTGGTCAGGAAAATATTTTTGGGTTGCGGCGGGCGCTTTATTTGGTTTAAATAGAGCTCAGGACGACACGCAAGCACGTGTCATCGTCGGCATTCCGATTGGTTAATGCTTAAAATTAACGCGACACGCAATTACTTGATATGAACAAAAAAAAATTTTTGGCACTTTGTATTTTAATGCTTTCAATAATTGCCGGCTTTTCCGGCGCCGTCCTTGCGGCGGAACAGCATAACACCATTTGCCCTGTCATGACCGGTGAAAGAACCAAAGATAAGTTTTACGTGGACTGGAACGGACGAAAAATTTATATGTGCTGTCGCTCCTGTGTGCGGAAATTCAAAAAAAATCCGGAAAAATATTTAAAAAATCTCGAGCGGGCGGATGCCGGTCAGGCTGAAACAGCCTGAAACCAACCTACTATTTTTGCACGCAGCAACTCAAATTCCTGCGGCGATAGCATCTGTTCAATCATCCATTTATTCTGAAACTCCTGAGTTTTGCCGTTCGCCTTTCGTATCGCAAAAATATACCTCCCCGCGAACTTATACCGGTGGTTTGCGGAAATAGAAAGCTCAAAGTTATTTTTATCAAATTTTCCGTCAACCGACCCCACCGAAAATAAAACCAAATAATTATTTTTGATTAAAATCGGCGTCAGATTATCCGCTCCGATGACAACATCTTTTATTTTCTGGTCAAGCAGCGGCAATTTATCCATTGTTTCAAAAAATAAATAGTCATCAAAATCGTCTTTCTTGCCATACCTTCCAAACGCCGGATCCAATAAATAGATCTCACTTTTTGGATCTTTGGAGAAAAGTAAAACCGTATGACTCGATTGAGGCCTTAAGAAAAACCCCGCTTCCGCAACCCGCGCGTAAACCACGCGATACTCATTTTTTAAAATGGCCTTGAGCCCATGCGAAACATAAGCTGACAGTTCTCCGCAGAGCCCGTAACGCCCCTCATCGAGAACAATATTTCCCTCAGAGTCATAACGGTGAATATTCGTCAATGCCCATAACTTGTTTGCAAAATCAATCCGCAGCTGAACTTCCGGACGCACCATCGCCTGAAGCCCCGAATAACCAAGACGATGAATCACCTGCATAATTTCATCGTAATGCGGAAGCTGGCTTTCCAACTTGATTGCCGGCGGTTTATTCGCGATAAAATTTCTTACCCGTGAAGATTGCAGCAATAAAAAGACAATCACTCCGACTAAAACAACCAGAATGATTTTGTAAAAAAGCAAATGCCGCTTTAAATTTTGGTCTGATACATTAGGCGATTGGCTGCCCATGATAATTTTCCACCCCTTCAACCGTGTCACTTAGTTTAGTTTGACAATTAAGTAACGGCCTTAATCCCAAAAACTATCGCTTTTCAGATTGAGATATTATGCGCAGAAAATAGCGGATTTATGCAATACAAGTATAAAGTGGCCTCAGTGCCAATCGAGGAACTATGGCCGCGACCCGGTTTACCGGAGCAGTGGTCGCATGACCATATGACCACACTTTTACTTGCCCTGAACTTGGCGAAGGAGAAATGTTCCGATCTCTGTATCTTGTTTCAGAGTCGTTATTCGTCAAGCGAGAGTCTGTTTGAGCTCGTGAGCTTCACTCCGCCCCCAAATATGCCCAACAATCGCGCCCAGAATTGTGCCGCCCATGATCGGAAAGTATCCTCCGACATAAGTTCCATAAGCGGGATACAGCACTTGATAATTTTCAATTTCTTGTTTCACATCATGCTTGGAACGCGCATAAGAAAACGCCTGCTCCGTTGCGGCGTGTTCTTGATATAAATCCGTAAACGGCAGCATTCTTAAAATAGCGTAGGAACCACGATAGCGACGACTTCCAAAATCCTTCGCGTGTCCCAACTCATGCAATGCGACAGCAGGAATATCCGAATACAAATTTACAGTATGCGTAAAGGGATTGTAATAATCCCCGGCAAAAACACGATTAATCAAAAGCGTGTCCATAAAAAGCACCGTAAAAATTCCAAACGTGTAACGATACGGCCACTTAATGCCTTTGTTTTTAAAGAGACGTTTCCACGCATCCTGCGGCGCGTAACGATTCAACTGAACGGCAACATTCCCTAAATCCGGATTATCCTGAATGTAATCGTGAACAGCCTTCTTCGTATCATCCAAAATATGATGTCGCTCGATCTTCCAATTCCAAAGCACCAACTTCGGAATAATCGCGAATAAATTACCGAGCCAATCCAAAGGCACGATCCGCATCCCCTCTTTCACAACCGCTTCGCCGCGATAACCAAACTGCGCATACTCACCTTGCTTTAAGGTAGAACAACCGGAAAGAGAAAAGAAAAGTGTGAAAATTAAAAAAACGGAAATGATCTTCTTTATATGTTCATTTTGACTGTTTGAGAGGAGAAAATATTCAGAGGAATAATAAGTAAGAAGCCAACAACGCCACCCAAAGCTATAAAATTTCCATAGCTTCACGCGGACTAACAACCGCAGCTTTAAAAAATCTTTTGAGCTCAAGCAGTTTTTTATCTCCGGTCACCAGCACCTGGGCCCGAGACGCTTTCGCAAGAGCTAAGATTGGAATGTCAGCTTTGTCTGGGAAATGCACTCCGGCGAGAGGCACTTTATCTAAAACCAACACGTTTTGCCTAAACGCATGAATAGCAAAATCAACCTTATGCTTCGGAACATTAAATTTGCGCTGAAGTATTCGTTGAAACTCTTCTAGAACATACTCTGAAAGGATAACTTTATGACCTTGAATCGCCTCATTAAAAACAGCCTGACTCATTCCTCCGGAGGACAAAAAAGCAGAGATCAAAACATTGGTATCAAAAACAATTTTCATTTTTCAAGAAACCGAAAAATATCCTCATCTGTGTAAAGACCTTTAGCTTGCGCGTAAGGAACGAGTGCTTCGCGCACTGCCTGGAAGTTCTTTTCGGCCAAATAGCGTCGAAGCGCATCATTAATGATCTCGCTTTTGGTCATGCCCTGCTTGAGCAGCGGTGCCATATTTTTAATAATTTGCGGGCGAATTTGGACCGAAGTCATTCCGGTTCTTTTAGGCTGCGTCTTCATAGCTTTTCTCCTGTATTGCAATGTATATACATAGTATGCCTTATGCAGCACAGACTGTCAAACCCTCCATCCATTAAATCTCTCGGTCGTCTTGGCATATTTGCTCTGTTCAATCGATACCTTCAACTTTTTACCTATTTAGACCCGGTAAGCCTCGATGCCAATCGAGGACCTATGGTCGGATGACCACACTTTTATAAGCCGAAGCTTGGCTTCGGACCAATGGTCGCATGACCAGAAATGTTCCGATCTCTATAAAATAAACTCTTTCGATTCATGCCGCGCACAATCCAATGATAAATCCCAGTCGGGCTTGCTTCTCTTTTCTTTCTTGGCATACAGATTCACCAATTTCTCAACTCCACTTCCTTACCCCTCCCCGCCGGACGGCGTCCCGTTTTCCATACAAATAGGAAAGAAACGTTCCGGCATCTTCTTTGTCACAAAACAAATCGTGTCGATTATTCCCACGATTAAAGACATGGTAAATCCCGGTCGGGCTTGCTTCTCTTTTCTTCCTTGGCATACAGACTCACCAATTTCTCAACTCCACTTCCTTACGCCTCCCCGCCGGACGGCGTCCCGTTTACAACTGATAGACTTGAATTCGCTCTTTGAGATGATTAATCACTTCGGGAAGAAGCCTTGTAGTCGTTTCTTTATATTGACCTTTGGGATCAAGCATGTTTGCTTTAATCCACAGAAGCGCAGATTTTTCTTTTTCAGTTTGACCAAGAGCTTCGCTGTTACGCTGAATAGCAGGATAAAGCATAACCCAGCCGTGAATGCCCATTTCTTTCTCGATTTCTGCTTTTCTTGGAATTAAACTTTCGTAAACGGAAAGTGCTTGGGCATATTTCTGATCGTGCTCTGCAACCATAGCATTTTTAAAAATCTCCCAGACACCTTTACCACCTAGGCTTTCGAGAAACTTTTTCTGATTTGCATCACTGGCTTTAGGGAAATTTTCTTTAAATTGCGCCACAACAGGATCTTGTTTGGCAGTCCATTGTTTTTGTTCCTCGATTTTTTTAAGGAGACGGATTTTGGTTTCGGATGTAGTTGCATAAAGAGGAACTTTTGGATTTATCCGTTGCAATGCCCATTCCACATGCTCTAATGCCTTCACATTTTCGCCCAAAGCTTCGTAGTTATCCGCTAAGGCTCCACGACAAACAGCAATAAGTCCAGCGCATTGGTTTATTTCATACGCTTTTAAGTAAAATTCTAAAGCCTTTGAGTGGTCGCCTCTATTTTCGTGCTGAGTTGCCAATCTAATAAATTTATGAATTTCATCTTGCCTTGCCAAAACGTGTCGGTATTCCGATTGGCTCATAGCTTTTTCATCTGCTCGACTACCAGACATCGCAAAGCAACCCAACTGTGCAGAGCTTGATAATAAAAAAACAGTGGCTATAACTCTTAAATAATCATTTAACATTACTGTCTCGCTCCATTTGGTGAAACATACTCATCAGGATTGAGTTTAATAATACCATTATCAAAAGTTACGCCTGTTGCTTCCGTAAAAAGGAATCTTTCTAGCTTAGTTCTATCGTTCGCGACCAAGTTTAAATCCCGCAAAAATAAGTTGGTTTGCTGATTTATAAAACCAGAGCACATATCCTGACTCGAACCATCCGTGCAGCTAAAATCACTGTGCTTTGCACCGAGGATTTCGATATTGTAATTCTTGATAACTCGCGAACTTCCATCCGCATTCACCCCGCTGAAGGTATGGTCTTCTAAAAAGGGCACGTATGCATCACCCTGTGAGACACCACCCGTTCCGTGAATACGAATAATTGTATCAAGCTTGGTATTGTTGATGACGCCATCTCCGACATAAGGTCCTTCATAAACAATCATTGTCTTCAAGTTAAGTGCTGCCAAGCGTGGGTCTTCACGCGCTTTTATCATAGGTTGAAAATTTCCGGAATGCGAGAAATGCACTAAATTCATCTGCGTTGGATCAAAACCATTTTGTCTTAAAACGCTCATATAATGTGTCATTTCAGTTATGATTTCTTCTTTCATGTTATTGCAGCCAAACCAAGTTTCACACATCCACTTGAGCCCGTTGCCGACAATACCCGTTTCCTCGTAAAGCGTAATCGGTAATGAAGCCGTCGTCAAAATGTTTCCGCCACCATCCACCGCAACATGACCATTTTCATAAAGAATCGCAGGTGGAATTCCATTGCGTCCCAAATCTCCCGTCATGTCTTTATCAAATTCTCGAGACAATTCGGCAAGATCGTCTTTATTCATATGTTTATTCCAAAAACCATTTCCCACAGTAAACAGAACAACCTGCGATTTTTGCTCGGGTGTTAAATGTGCGGCATTAAATTGATCAATCAACTGACCAAAATCGCCTTCAAGCTCAGGAACCTGATAACTAAACTCTAATTTGCCATATTGATCAATTTTCCCCGACACACCCAAGTTGTAATTTACAAATTGAAGCTGTTTATTTTGATCAATTGCTATCTCAGCAAAAATATTGCCATCCCAATCTGAAAACTGGACAGAATCACGCTCATCCCCTGTCAGGCTTCGATTGGTTGTAATTTTTCCACTTTTTTCATCAATCACTTGAACCTTCACATTTGAAATATTGCCACTTGCATCCGTTTCAAAAGTAAACCGACGATCTGAACCATCAGAAACTTCCTGAATACCATAAATTTGGAATGTTCCATTCGTCCAAAAATATTTAAATGTAATTAACTTATCGTTCTTGGCAATACTCACTGACTTGCAAAGATGACCACCACAATCAGCATCTTTTGCGTTTTGCATGGCGACTAAAACTTGTTGTGAAAAACTTAAGCCCGTTCCCACAAAATCTTCTACAGTCGCTCGATTTAAAACAGATGCTGCGTACTGGTTAAACCCTTCTGCCAAACCTTTTTCGCGAATCGAGGCAAAAAGCTGCGGGAGCAATACTGGATCGACAAACTTATTGGCAAAATCAGTTCCTATTTTTGAAAAACTGCTGAACAAATCTATTTTCCCATGTTGGTTTACGAAATCACTTACTAGTCCCATGGCCGCTCGCGCTCCCAACGATGCCAGCACATTATCATTGATATGCAACGCATCAAGGGTCATTTGTGCTCCAACCGAAAAGATCCCGCCCAAAGTTTCGCGACTCAACAAACTCTGCATAATCGAATCAAAAATTCCGCCCGTATGATTGAGAAGCCCTGTCGTCACGCCCGAAACTAAAGTGCCAAGCGGGGCCGAAAGAAAACTTGCGAGGCGCGGATCAAGACCAAAAGAGCGCGACAACATTTCAATCGTGCCGGTGGCGATGCTTTGACTAAACTGAGGAAAGAGAGAAAGCGCAGTGGGGTTTCCGAGATTTACGCCGCTCAAACCAAAGGCTTCGTTGAGCGAGAATCCCGTTGCGACGGAAATGCCATTGATGATCGGCGGTGCGAGGCCGAGATGCAAACCGATTTCACTGACATCCTGCATAATATAACGTTGCAAACCTGATTTAAAAAATGAGCTTCCTTTCACACCCAGACTTGTCACTCCACCGCCGATAAAAGCGCCGGCAAGGTGTGACAGCCGAGGATCAACCCCTAAACCCTCCAACCCTTTCGACACACTAAAATCAATCGTGGCGGTAATTAAATTCCGCGCCGCCGTTTGGGCAAATGTGAATTGATGACCAATCACTTCGCCCGTCCCGTTTTTAATCGCTGCGCCGGCACCGGTTGAAACAAAGTCTTTCGCTTTCATAATTCCTGAGCCAAAGGATTCAAGCCCCGAAGAGAAGGCGTCTTTTGCGAAAGCAAAACCATTTTTGATTAAATTGCCGACAAACTTAACCGGCGAGAGCAAAGTTTTTCCGATAGAAACAAATCCCTGTTTAATTGCAGCAAAGGTGCTCTGCTGAGCAACACTGGAAAATGCCTGGGTGAGACCCTGAACAACAAAATTACCCACACTCGCGACAATGCCGACAATCCCCGAGACGAGAGCGGCATAACCCAGAATTTTTCCAAAAGTTGGACTAAAGAATGAAACAGCATAGGAAGCGACACTGAAAACAAAACTCGCAACAAATGCCCAAAAAATTAAATCATCGATAAAGAAAAAGGATCCCCGAATTTTTTTTGATTTTTCATCCGTTAGCTTTTGTGCCGGCTGCAACTCCTGCTGACTCACGATCAAATAACCTTTGTCATGATCCACCGCCCAAACTTTTTTAAACTGATCATGGCTCACGACCACTTCTTCGCCATTTGCACCCTTCGAACTTTCGAGATAATGAACTTCAGTATCAGTAATTTCAGTGATCGTAACAAAGTGATCTCCCGAAACATGCGCCACCATGCGCAAACTGCACGCGACATTTGAATTAGGACAAACCAAGGCATACCAAGCTTTTAAATCATCAAAAGAATACGCAACCCCCGAAAAATCAAGCCCGTGGATTTTGGCCGTTTTTGTGAGAGCAAAAACAGAAATAACCAACTCTCCCTCACTAAATGGATTAATTGTGCCGGTTAAAATATCCATGAGCAGCGACTCTTTACCAATCGTCTCAAAAGAAACCGCTGCGCCTTTTGATGCCAGCATTTCTTTTAACGAAAGAAATGCCGACTCACCAAAATGGCGATCTTGTTTTTCAAGCCAATTTAAAATTTTATCGATGTCAGCTTGCTCAATTGCAATCACTTCGGCCGGAGTAAGGGCAAGCTGGGTTAAGAGTTGCGCCTTGGTTTCTGAGGAAGCCTGAACATAGCTTTCAAGAAATGTACGGACATCATGAATCACTGTGGCTTGACGATGATCTCGCATCGCTCTTTCGGGAGAAGCGAGAAGCTCAGACTCAAGAAGATGAATATCAATCGCTTGTTCGGTTTTATAACGCAAAACCCATGTGTCAACTTCGGCCGTGGAAGGATCGCGCCCAAGATTTCGCCTGTAAAAATCGGAAAGGATTGGTTTCATTTCATGCCGAAGAATATCCACCAAAAAGTCATCTTTTTGCTGCACAAGCTCAGCCATCTTCAGCGCTGTCGCCTGCTCGATTTCATTTTTCTTAGCCGCAATCGCTCCGGGAAGCGCTGCAAGCTGATTTTCCCCCGTCTGAATTAAATCGGATCGCTGTGTGTAAAGTTGGCTGATGGCACTTTGAATCCCCGGAACCTCAAAGGTTTGGCTCGAGCATTTTTTTCCAAATCCTAAAAAACCTTTGTGACATTGTTTAATGGTAACAAAGCGCTGGGATTCTAAACTGGAAATATTGCTGTTAATTTGGCTAATGCCGGCGTCCACATTCTCTTTGATTTGAGTTCGCGCAACTTCATCCTGCCAAGCCAAACGATAAAGGGCATCGAACTTTGCTTGCTCAATTTGCTGCATCAGACTCGCACTTTGGATTTCAAAATCCTGACGAGCCTTAACCAGGGTAATTTTTTTAAGAACCATGTCATCGGCAGTCTTACAACCACCGGCGGGGCATTCATATTCATGAGTCGATAGCATCTGCCCCGATCCATCATAAGTTTCTCTCACTTTTCCCAATTCATAATAAGAGTTAATACCATCCATTTGCTTGGTATAAACCACTTAATTGTGATTGTTATAAACCGTCGTGGTTTGCATATCTGACGGAATTTTAAATTGCTGATAAGCAACAAGAAAACGCGACAAAGCAGTCTCAAGTGCAGTCGGCACATTGAAAAACATGGGGACATTCTTAAACTGAGAATAGCTGCCAACCGCGGTAGAAACAGTGGTGGTGGTTGTAAGCGTTGAAAAAGAAACCGCGCCGACCTTTTCACTTCCTTGCCCTAAACTCAAACTTTCGTTTCCAAAAAATTGCCACGAGGTTTGAGCCGCGGCCGCCTGTCTAATTTTTCCCGCACCTAACCCTTCAAAAAGGGCGAGCGTTTCGTCGTCAATATTCGAAAACGCAGCATCGCCTGACACAGATGCCGCGACATAATCGCCCGATTTAATTTCGGAAAGAAAGTGCTTTAAGCCAAGTCGATCCGCACCCGATGCAAAGCTCCCCGAATAAATGTCCCATTGGTTGGTTCCCGCGCGATAAGCGCCGACCAAGAAGCCGCTACCTTCATGAGACGCAACTTCGGTGCCCGAATCCATCAGTTTTTGACTTGCGCCGCTGAAAAGTTCCGCCTGCTTAGGGAAAGGAACGCCATTAAAAGCAATTTGCGTTTGGTTAACGCGTGTGTATCCATTAACCACTCCCGCAGCATTGGTGGTATAGGTAAATGTATCACTCACTCCCTGATCAGACTCGACTTTAAGCAGCTTGCCTGCGCTGTCATAACTATAAAACAAATTATTTATTTTTAGCCGAAAGCCTGTCCAGGCACCCTGCTCATTCTGGAGCAGCTCATAAGCCTCGGCTGACGGCAAATTGATTGTAAAAAGTTCCCCGCTCGCCAAACGTCCACTTTTGGGAACATTATTTTCAATTTGAATAATTAAACCGTCTAAAAACTGGATTTGTCCGTTTTTAATTTTTTGATCGTGATCAATCAAGAGATTAACGCCTTGATCCCCTGACGCTAAATGAACCTCTCCTTTGCCTTCATCGCTTAAATCATAAATAATTCGTGAGCCGTCCGCGATTTCATAACCGGCCAAGTTAACGGCCCGAAGATCTGCCGTGTTTAAAAGCGTGTTCTTAAAATTTCCTTGGGTAAAAGATTGCTGCGAAGCCACTGACTGCGTGAAGTCAGCATATTGATAAAGATAGCCTTCTTTGGTGAGATGCTTTAACACTTCTCCATTCTTACCATAAAACCAAGTGGTTCCTTCGGAGTCCGTAACAATGGTCTCGTCATTCTTAAAAGAATAAGAGGTGCTATTAATGACTCGATCATGATACGTTAGCTCTGCGCCAATTAACTGCCCATTGGTATATTTGTACAACGTTTCCAAATGATCTGAACTCGTTGAGGCAATGAGCTTACCATCCTTAAATCGACGCACTTCTCCGCTTAAACTATCTTTAAAAACAGTGATCTCTTTGCCTTCAGCATCAAACTCATATGAAAGATCGTATTGTCTTCCATCACTTTGTATTACTTTTCGCAAAGCACCATATTGATAATCAATCTTTGCCGCAGCGGCATCGATACCACGCACTTGAATCGTTGAGGCATTTTCAGTCGGAGCGTCATATTCATGAACAGTTCCATCGACAGTGCGAATCTCGCTCACCTGACCATTCACAAGCTTAACTTCGGTGCCATCCACACGACGAACCTCACTCACAACTCTCTCGGAATCGGTTTGCGGCTGATAAACAAGTCTTGCGGGAGAATCAAACGATGCTGCCAGCTGCGCATAAGAAAGACTTTGTTTATTCGCAATATGAGTGCCGACTTTTTTGAGCGTGTTGGATTCATTCCAAACAGCGCGCAATTCATCCGCAGAAGATCCGGCAATCTCCGAAAATGCCTCATCATTATTCTTAAGATTCACATATTGCATTGCCGCCAAATCAAGCTCGTTATAAACGCCCACGGCTTCCGGAAGCCGTCCCATCATCTCAATCGTGACTTGCGAAGCAAGCGTAGCCCGATTGCTGATTCCAAATGAATAACTTTGAAACTGCGCACTTAAATCATCAACCGCGTAAACACCTTGGGTCGAATAACTAAAATACTGCACCGACTGAATGCGCACGGGGTGACTTTGGTCCGGAGTCTGAGCCGAATGACGCAAGCGAGCATACATAAAGTCATAGTCATTTAAACTGGGAACATAACCGGGCATAACAATCCCCATGACAGGCCCATTGATTGAATTATATTTATAAACCCAGCAATACTTCGTTGAACAAACTTGCCCATTAGCCATGGACTCTCCCTGAGTATACGTTTGCATCAATTCACCGGAAGGCAAAGCCCCCATCAAAGTAAACACATTGGGCTTTTGAGTTAAAACATCCTTAATCGACTCCGTCAGCACCGCCCTTTCTAGCTGACGCTCAGGCTGCTCAAGGTATTCTCCTAAAATCATTTCTTTTGAAATACCATTTTCAATCCACAAGGCTTTCGCGCTCGTCATGACTCCGTCAGGGTTTTGGGTATATTCAAAATTGGTGACAACGCCATCCGCTCGCTCAGTTTTGATCGCCAACTCGTCGCGGTAAGTCACTTTGACACCATTGCTAAACTGAATTGTATTTTCAGCGCCGCGCTTAATTTTATAAGTCGCGCCTCCCGTCAAGATGGCGGTGGCTTCCGTAAGCGTTCCATCGGTCGCAAAAACCAAGTCTTTTAAAATTGCTTCGTCAGTTTGAATTTCTGAAACAAGCCCATTATTTAAAATGATCCGGCGTCCACCATCAATCATTTCAGTAAGCTGTCCTTGATTGTTAAAAATTCGCTTACGGTCATTCTCCTGAACAACAAACGAATAAATTTTCCCGGCAAAACTTTGATCAAAGTAAAACTTGGAAATGTCCAAACGTCCTTTTGATAAATCGATAATAAAATCAGCTAATCCATTTTCTGCGAATGTAACAGTGCGGCCATTCAGAAATGTCCATTTACGCAAAAGCCCGCGATCATAAAACTGAACTTCGCCATTCGCTTTCTTAAGAACGCCGCGAATAAGCTTACCCGTGGAATCAATCTCAAAGTCTTCTAAAACTTCTTGGCGTGTCACTTTTGCGGGCAGCCCTATGTGCTCTTTACCTTTATTGATGAGAAAACTGCGGAGCTGGGCATTGGTAAAATTTGTAATCGGTTGCCAATTAATATTCGAGTCACGCCGAATCTTCATCGCTGAAACAGAACCGATTTCTATTTGCCCTTGAATGGGAGCCCCGGTCTCAGACAAGATGACAATCGCAAGCTCATTCATTCTTAAAGTGCTTGTTCCATCTTTTGTTTTTCGAACCGGAATTTGCAAATACTGCCAATCTCGCGTCACAATCGGCGAAACATAAATTTCCCCAACACCTTTCAACTCAAACTTAAGGCGTATTTTTCCCGTGAGGCTCTGGTCATTCACCTTTACCGGAACAGTCACCATGTCATAATCCGACATATCCATGGTAGGAACAAACTTGGCCCATAAACCAACCGGCTTATCCACGCGGCGGAAATCAAAATTAAAGCGAATAGTTTCTCCAACCTGCGCATCTTGACTAAATGCTCCTGATCCGAAGCCGCAACCGCCCTGAGGACATTCGGTCGTCCCTTTTCCGCTATAAAAAGCGCCCCATTGAGAAGCCGCATCAAAAAGACTGTACTCTTCCTTCTCAAGAAAGACCTTGGCAATGCCGCGACGGCCGGGCAAATCAGCATATTCTCTTAAATTGAGTTTTTTTGCCCCGTCTTGAAATTCAATTTCAAGGTGGTGGAAATTTCCGGCCGGAGTGAGATATTCATAAACGTCACCGACACCCAATTCAGGATCGGTCACTGAAGAAAGAATCGCTGGTTTGCGAATTAAAGCGGGATTCGCTCCGTCCGGAGAAGATGAACCGCCATCGTAAAGAACTGAGGTTGACACTCCAAAGCTTGGCGGCAAAACAGAATTATTGTCCGCGGGTTTCAAGTTAAACTGAATGCTCTCATAAAGCGCATTTAAATCATCATCGGCCTGCACATTCTGTAAATAATTTTTAAAATAATTTTGACTTGTCCCTAGCATCGATAAAATTAATGAACTTTGATCCACACCATAAAAAATATCCGAAAAGACCGGTGTTTTCACAAGGCTCTTTACTCCTGTGACCGGATCCATCACTTCGCGCGTATCCACCCGCACAGCATCGATTAACCCCGCGTTCGTGCGTAATCCGGAGCCTAAATAATTTTCAATGTTCTTAAAAAACTGCAGCGCATAATGCGGCGCAACCGCAAAAGCTCCCGCAAGTCCGTAAAGAGACCCTGTATCCTGAATCAGAGGATCATCTGTTTCCGCGGCATCTTTCAAACCAATTTTGCCCTCATATTCCGCTCCGGGACGAGCTCCTGCGGAAAGCAGCCCGGCAATTCCATTGGACTGAACATAGTCTTGCTGGCTCTTAAGAAAATTACGCTGAACAACCGAAAACTCCGCGTATTTCGTTTCATCCACGTGAATTAAGGGCCAAAACATTTGAAAAGCTCCACCATCCCAGGGAGCGGCATTCTCAATGACTTCCCCATCTTGCGTGACGTATGACTTAATCGAAATATCCAATTTGTTTAAAGTTTCACGATATTGCGGATGTGTTGCCAACAGCCACATCATGCCCGGACGAAATTCATTCATCATGCGATCCATAAAACCTTCCACAATCCAAACACCTGCCGCATTTTTCTTACGCGTATGCATAAACCGCTTCTCAGTCGTGTTGTAAAACGCGGCATAACCGGGTTCTTGGCTCGCTAAAATTGATTCGCCATTTAAAACAATTTGATCGCGCAAAGCATTTTGAGAACCCAAATCTTTATTTTTAAAAGCACCGACGACAGTCGCCAAACTCAACGCCAAATTGAGCGCGTCACCAAACCCATAGTGGTCAAAACTATTCTTATAGCTGATCACGAGTTCTGTTTGACCGGTCGGCATTCCCTCCGCATCTAAAATGGGTTTTTGTTCTTTCACAATATCAAAGAAAGACACAAAACCATTCCAACCAATTTGACGCTGAACTTCCCGATAAGTAACCAGCAGCTGATTTAATCGGCTCAAAGCCTCGGTCTGAGTCATGCGCGAGGTTTGATAGTCGCCGCTCGCGATGGCCGTGAGAATTTCAGCCCAAAAACCAATTAATGTCGCCTGACTATAAGCTCGATTCGGATTTTGCGTTGTCGGGTTGATCCTGAAGTTATCCAGCGGCAGCCCGGTATCCGCATCAAGTCCAATTCCGCTTGTAAAATAATCAAGCTGCTTTTCAATCAGCTCATTCCGATAAGCGGTCTCGGCCGCTGTTAAAGGTGCTGCAGGCTCAACTATTTGTGGAGGAGTGGTTTGGGGCGGAACATCAAAATTAAGAATTTGCCCATTGGGAGTCACTTGTTTTTTGAGCTTCCCATCTTCAACGAAATACTGAGTCCCATCATTAAAAAGAATTTCGCCCGACAGAATATTCCCGACCGAATCAATTCTTAATGAGCGAAATTGATGACCATTAATCTCGGTATAAGGAATATACGCTTCACTTGCAGGCAAAACAGGATACTCAGCATCTTCAAGCGGCTCTTCAACATTGCGGACATAACGCTTCGGCTTGCCGTTCTCCATCTCAAGATAACTGCCATCGTCAAAGTTAATTTTCTGTAAATCGTAGACTTCATCAAACGTGCCGGCTGCATTTTTAATTAATGAAACCCGATAAACACGGCCATCCGGCGATGTATATTGATTGTTCACCTCGCGGCTCAAAGCTTGATCGTAATAGTAAGTTCGCGTCGAGCCATCCGCATCAACATGCTTGACGATGTGCGTGAAACTTTCCACCCAATCTGACGCGCCGTTCGGAGAATGGTAGCAATACTTTAAAAGCCTGCCCGAAGCACGCTCAATTTCATCAATAAAACTTCCATCTGAAAGATTTATTTTCTCAAGCGTACTATCCTGAACCTCAATCACGCTGCCGTCTTGAAACTTAATTGACTTCAAACTTCCCGCGTCATCATAAATTTGCTCAATCACGGCACTATTGGAACTATGTTGAACACCTAACTTGATGCCTCCCTCACTGCCAATTTGAGTCGAAAAACTGACAACTTGTCCCGATGCGGATGTCACCGATGTTGGCAGCCCGGCCTGAAATAGAAAACTTTCCCCCTTCATGTTAATTGCTGATTTAACATGAAGATCTGAGTCATAAATTGTATCGAGGGGAATATCTGAATAACTTTCAGCCAATTGATTTTTTTTGACGGGATCAGACATCAATGCCATGCGAGCGAGATAGCCTCCGCTCGCTTCACGCACATATCGAAGCTGACTTGACGCATCCGCTCCATTCGCTTGTGACTGAATTGTGTATTGAAACAAAGCCCCGTCAGCTGATTCTGCTGCGACTAATTTTCCGCTGCTAAAACTGAATTGCAACCCTGTTTTGTTTTTAATCCATAATGGCTTAAAACCCGAATCATAAATCCCTAACCCATCCGGGTCTTGACTCGCTATCGCCTTAATTTGTCCATCAGCCACACGATAAGCAAAAGCCGTTTTACCCAATACTGTTTCAACAGCTTCGAGCCGTCCATTCAAAGAGTAGTAATAAACATCTCCGTGCTCATTTTTTTCAAAAGTTACTTTTCCATTTTGATAAATCGCAACGCGTCCCGATTCTAAATAGAGCGTTCCGTCGAGCAGATTTCCATTCGCATCACCGTCAATATCACGCAAATCATAATCGACTGCTTTTTGAATCTCCTCTCAGACACCCGCTTGCAACAGGCAAGTTAATCCGTCTCACCTTTCAACACGCATCAAATCAGCGCCTAATGCTTGCTTATCCCGAAATGCGGCCACACTCGAATAGGC
>CAZSVD010000061.1:0-7178 GCA_964610145.1 uncultured bacterium
AAATTGCTTTAATTATCAACCACAGTTAAATTTTTTTTTAGGAGAAAAAATTTAGCTATGGGTGTATTGAGCCGCCAGTTAAAAAAATGGGTTTCAATATTAGTGTGCGTGTGTTTTATCACTACGCTATCACCTGAAGCATTTGCCCAAATTCCGTCACTGCAAATGTCAGTGAAGGCGGAAACACCGCGCTTAGTCAACATCGATATTCCGACTGAGCTTGCCACAGTCGAAGACTGGTACGAGGCGCCCTCAAATCCTAAGCCGCGTTTGGTCGTGCATATCGAAGACGCTCACTCGAATTATGAAGCGCAGAGCCGCATCCGCGATTTAATCGAATACTTAAATAAAAATCACGGCTTTAAAACAATTTTGGTCGAAGGAGCAGCCAGCGAACTTGACCCGAAGATTCTTAAACTTTTTTCTGACCAAAAACTCAATGTCAAACTCGCTGATGAGCTTGCGAAAATTGGTGAAATTACCGGCGCTGAAATGTACATGGTCGAACACGAAGAAGACGGCGTAAAAGCTCTCGGAATCGAAAAGCCTGAGCTCTATCGTAAAAATTTTGATGCGTTGAGAAAGGTCTATTCGGATGATGACTTCGTCAGCGGATTTTTTGATGCTTACGAAAGTAAACTCGGACAGGTTGCGTCACGCACTTTTGGTCCGCGGATGATTCAGGCGCTTGCCGAGTGGAAAAAGTTTGAATCCGGTCATCGTGACTTTTTGCCTTTTGTTTCTAAATTAGCTGAGCTGGCCAAGAAAGTTTTGAACATTGATTTGAATGTGCTCTATTCTCAAATTGAATGGCCGCAATTGACGCGCTTATTGGTGCTTCAGCGTGTTGAAAAAGAGCTGGATAAACGTCCGGAGATAGCGCGCGAAGAGCCGTCTCGTCTTCCTTTGCGTGAACAGGCTCTTGCGGAGAAACAAGAAGTCATAAAATTTCTTCGGGAAAAAGGTGTACGGGACGGATTGATTCAGGGAATTGAAAGGCTGGATGAAAAGAGTGCGAATCTCAACCGCATTGGTTCATCTGAAATGCGTCAGGCAGGCGCGCCGCGTCTTTTGCTGGAAACTTTAGTCGAAGAAGGTGGTAGGGTGGGTTTTGATATCCGAAAGTATCCTGCTTTCGCGAAATACGCGGGCTATCTTATTTTGCGCAGTGAAATCTCGCCGTCGGATCTTTTTGATGAGATTAAAAAGCTTTTTGATCTCGTTTTAGAAAAATTGGTTAAGGAAGCGCCTTCCTCCGCGAAAGTTGATTCGAGCGATGAGGCAGAGCGTGGACGATTACTTCTGTTACATCGTGATGAAATGCTTGCGCGTAAACTTTTACGTTTAGAGCTTTCACATGATGAATGGCTTGCGGTGTTAAACCGTCAGGATCGTTTTTATCCTGAAGATTTGAATCGCCGGATGTTTGAAGCTTTGGGTCAAAATCCCCGTACGCAGGACTTGAGTGAAAAGGGAATAGCTCAAATGAAAAACCTGAAGGAGTCCTTTAGTGCCGCTTTTGCTTTTTATTCTGCGGCTGTGAATCGTGAAACCTATTTCTTTCAACGGACTCAAGAAATTTTAGATCAGACGGATCGTATTATTTTAATTACAGGCGGTTTTCACACCGAGGGCATGAAATATCTATTTCGTAAATACGATATTAATTATGGAACGCTTACACCTCGCATCACGCAGAACTTTTCAAATGATGTTTATCGAAAGGTGATGATGGAGGGCGCAAGTACAGCTGAAAAAGCCCCCCGAGCTCCCAAGGAACACGAGGCCATTCAGAATAATAAACTCAGTGCAGCTGACCTAACGATGCAAGACCAGGTGGCATTGGGGACCATGATTGGCGATGCTTTGGGGGCTAGACAGTCTACTCTTCGTTTAGAGGCAGAAAAGCTCGGTGGAAAAACTCAAGTTAAACAGTCAGATGGCGGAGTCGGAGAATCTTCGAAATTGGCTCAGCAGGCTGGGCAGAAGAGATCACCTTCTGAGGCTCACCCAAGCTTTTCTCAAAAAATTCAAAGTTGGTTTAGTAATCCTTTTAATCGCTTTACCGCGGGAGCTTTGATCATGAGCTCAGCCATGATTGCCTTGGCTTTGGGTTTTGCGGCGGCTCTTCCGGCGGGGCTTGCGGTTCTTTTTGGCCTTTCGCTGGTGTTGCCCGCGATCGGAATTAACCTATTGGCAGAGCTTCTTCGTTATACGTTGAATGCCTCTGTTGCGACAGCTGTGGTTTTTAGTGCTTTTTTACCAGTACGTGCAAATGCCTCGCTACGAGGTGCAAGCTCAGTGCAAGTTTCCGTTGCAAACCTGACAACTCAAGCATCCGGGGCGATTGCGACAAAAGCTTTGCCGAAAGCGGATACTTTGAATGATGTTATCGAAAAAATTAATATAACGAGAAAGGCCGAATTGGGTCCCAAAAGAAAGGTCCCTGCCGAGTTAATTCTCTCTTTGATTTCGCTTGCGCGTAATTCACAGAATCCTGCAGACAGGAAAGAAGCTCTTCGGATATTGAGTCGCGTCAAATCCGGAGACATAGTCAGAACTCCAGAAAACGAGGCTCAAGTGCAATTGGCAATTGCCGCCTTTAAATTATTGGTTTCAATCGAAGAAGAGAGCTCAAAGAACAGAGACAATGAGCGGAAAGAAGTAATTGCCCAAAGAGTGAGGGATCGCGCAAGTGCTGAAAATTATTTTCCACCTGAACTGAGAGAAGCGCTTTCTAAAATGGTTTATGCGGACTGGGCTCAATTCGCACAAGGCTTGGATAATTTGACTGCAGTGGAAGCCGTGGCATTTCTTGTTACTTTTGATATTTTTGCGGAACATGTGAGCGGCTTGAAGAGGGCTGCCGGACTGAGAAAGTTGACTTCGATAGTAGCTTCCAAGGTTGCTCCTGATCAGATGAATGAATTGACACAAATGTTGCAAACGTTTTTTCCGGAAATGTTTTCCAAAGATGCCGGATATTTGAATGTTGTTATAAGCAGTAAGAACAGTCAGAGCATTATCAAAATGATGAAGTTGCATGCCTTGTTGGACTCTGAATTAAAAATCAACGTATTTGTTATTGGTGATGAAGAAGGATTTTTAGAATTAGCCGGCAATTTAAAAGTACATAAGCTGCGGAATTTTGAGTCGGTTAAGCAGAGTTTGCAAAATAGCGGTGCGCGAGGTGTTTTTAAACCCGCAACGGGAGGAGTTCAAGGATTGCTTGTTGTTTCAAGTGGAGTTCTTGAGGCTGAAAATTTAGGAAGCCTCACGCGCTCTCTTCCCGATTTGCAGGTGGTTTCTGATAGTCGGGAGGACACAGTGAATGATTTATTGGCCAGTACCGCAATGGTTCTTGGCGCCAAGAAACTTATGAATGGGGATTCCTCTATCAGTGGAATGGAAGACGGAATTGATCGCTCAAGCGACAAAAGAAAAGTATGGATTATTTCAAATGAATCACTGTCCCGTATCAAAGAGCTTGGACGTCAATTCCTTGCTGCTTTGAAGGTAATGGTGTCGGCATAATGAAAGATCAAAAACAAACATTTGTAATCATGTATATACATAAGAGAAGACTCAATTTGATTTATGAAATTTAATCGAGTATCTTTCTCGAACTTATAAACGTTATAAAAGGTTTTAGTGAAGAAAAATAAGTGGCTCAAATTCATTTCTGGTTTGCTTGTATTTTTATTCGTATTTAACGATATAGGCCGAGCTGCGCCCGCACTTGATTTGTCGGCGCTTTTCCGCACGGAAACTCCGCGTGTCTTGCATGTCGATATTCCCGCAGAAATGGCAACCCTGGAAGATTGGTATGAGTCGCCTGTGAGCGGAGACACGCGTCTCATGCTGCATATTCAGGATGCTCACGCTCAGCCGGAGGCGCAAGCACGCACGCGTGATTTAATTCATTATTTGCACGACCAATATGGTTTTAAAACCATTTTTGTTGAAGGCGCGTCGGAATCGTTAAACGCGAAATGGCTGCGGCCTTTTGCGGACTCAGATCAAAATAAAAAATGGATTGAAAAGAAAACAGCCTCCGGAGAAATGTCCGGTGTGGATTTGTCTTTGTTAGACGGAATTGACGGGCTAAAAACTTTGCCAATTGAAACCATTGAAGGTTATCGCGAAGGCTATTTAAAACTGCGCGCGGTTTACTCAGCTGAGCCGGAAGTTAAAAAGTATTTGGATTTTTTTGACGGCAAGCTTGATTGGGCCGCTTCAAAAATTTTAGATGAGAAAACGCGTACGATCCTTGCGGAGTGGAAAAAGTTTGAATCCGGCCACCGAGAGTTTTTGCCTTTTGTCAAAAACCTTGCGGCCTTATCAAAGGCGGATCTTGGTGTTGATTTCGAAAAGGTCGCTACTCAAATTGAATGGCCGCAGTTAACGCGAATCCTTGAGCTTCAAAAAATCGAAAAGGATCTTGGCACAAAGCCCCAGAGTTCAGATGTCGAAAAGCAAGCTTTGATTGCACTGCTTAAGTCAAAGAATGCTAAGGCGGGCGTGTTGCAGGGATTGGAGCGCTTTGATGAAAAGCATTTGAATTTAAACCGCATCACGGTCGGGGATGGGCGCCAGTTTTCCAGCCCACGTGCTTTGGTTGAAGATTTAGTCGAAGAAACTCATCGGCTGAATATTGATTTGCGCCAATATCCGGCATTTCTTAAATATGCCGGTTGTCTTATTTTGCGCGGTGAGCTGAATCCTTCAGAACTTTTCACGGAGTTAGAAAGACTTTTTGCGAGGCTCCTCGAAACGACCCACGTCCGACGACTAACGACTAACGACGGAAAACGCGCTGAGCTTATCGAAATTTATCGCGATTCTTTTTTATTAAAAAAACTGCTTAATCTTGAGTTGTCGCGAGACGAATGGAAAGTTGCAGTTGAAAAAAGGACTCAGATTGAGCCGGTTGAAATATTAAGTCGTCTCAAAGTCTTGAGCGAGACTTCCTCGAAAGGTTTAGTTGCTCGAAGTGAGATGGGTGAGGCGCAAAAGCCTTTAATGGTGGCTTTCGCGAATGCGTTTGCGTTTTATGATGCGTCTATGGCTCGTGAAAAAATCTTCTTTGAAAAAATTTCTTCAGGTCTCGGGAGAAATGAAAAAGCAATTCTTGTCACAGGCGGATTTCATACGGATGGTTTAAATGAATTTTTCCGCGCAAAGGAAATCTCTTACGGGACATTGACTCCTCGTATCACAAAGCTCGAATCGTCAGCACTTTATCGTAACGCGATGATGCGCGCGGCATCACCCGATACGGCCTCTCAGGCTTTGGCCGAGTTGGGTTTGCCTGAACCTGTTCGTGCCAAAATGCTGGGGGCTTCGGTTTTGAGTGTTGCCGGCGCGCAATCTGAGGCTCGAATCACGCGTCTTATTCATCCGGCAACGGACGGCAATATAGCGAGAGTTGTGGAAAATGAAGGGCAAGCATCTTCGATTAGCTATATGAATAGTCAGGATATTGTCACTTATGCGGATTTAATAACAGCTACAAAGAATTTACGAACAAGACCCGACCGGAGAACCGGGCTTGAAAGATTTGTGGATTATCGTTCTAGAAAACCAAAGCTATTGCCCGGTTATGAACTTCTCTGGCAAGAAAAACCCAAGGATTTACATGATGGGGTGGGCGGAGCTTGGGTTGTTATTAAGGATTTAAATCAAGAAATTAACCCGGGAAGTGTTCGGATAAAGAAAAACTTTGCGGGAACAAGGCTGGAAGAGAGAGTTCAACGTCTTCAATTCAACACCCTCTCGAATGATAAAAACATGGAGAATGGTCTCCTGTTGTTGAATTATTTAATTTGGGATCTTTCGAAAGATACATCTCCTGAAAGTTTTTCGGATCCCTTCGGTTCTTTAAATGCTGAACCAGAAATTCTTTCTTCAGTCGCATCAATCTTATCAAGGTTTGCCAGAACCCATTTGAATGTGGCGAGTTCCGCAGCCGGAATTAGTCCTGCCTACCTTGAGCAGCAGGGAGCCTCATTTGAGTTGATCGATTTTTTAATGTTGGTGGCTAAGTTTCATGGCAGCGTTGCGATTGACGGAAAAACCTCATCAACTTTGATTCACGCTGCGCAGACCTGGTTGCCTGAATATGAACGGGGTCTGGCCGCTTATGCGGCAAAAGCAGGGGGGGCTGAGACTCAGGCAAAGAGCCTACACATTTTGGCACAAGAATTTATTTCCAGTGCGCAAAAATGGATTCCTGCGATGGATGAATTTGCAGGAAAGAAAACGGTCAGCGGGCATGATGTCGAAGCTTATCGAATAGCTCTGCAGGCGTTTATTGAAATGATTCATTCATTAAGAGATCAATCTAAATCCGAGAGTGCACCGCGAGAAGTAAAAATTCTTGCAGCGACTGTTCAGCATTATTTTCTAAATCGTTTAACCCCTCTTAATACACTTTTACAGCTTGTTCAGATGGAGATTGGTGAAGTTGGGGTGGCGAGTGACGTGGTTGCGAAAAAAATTGAGGATGTCAGGGAAAGACAGGTCGACCTGAGTGGGGAAGATTATCAGACGATGATGAAACTTGTTCGCGGAGAGATTGACGTTCTTCTTGGTTATTTAAAAGCGAATCAGCTTGAGAATATCGATAGGCTTCCCTTTTTAGAAAGTGACCCGCTCGTTCTTAATCTTGATCATAACCTGGGTGCCCGATCTGAAGTCCGTGGGCAGCCGGATTGGCGTAAGCTGGGCCTGGAAAATGAAATTAAGACTTTGCTTTACCCGGGAAGCGGGCCGGATTTTAAACTAGGATTGTCTTTGGCTCAGCAGTTACCTCATCTAACAGATTTATATTATTTAGATCCTGCCTATTATCAGTTTCAAAAAGCGCCACATTCGAAACCCGATTATCACTATTATCTTTTTGATATTCTTAATGAATTTGACGAGCAAGGGCTTGTTTCTCTTCCTGTTCAGGATATTCAAAGGCTTCTCGTGGAGTTTCGTGAAAATGGAAAAATAGTGGTTCAGATCACTCTGCCTGAGTCCGGGGGAAGAAAAGTTAATTTGCACATTGTGCAAGGTAAGTTTGAAGAAGGTTTTCAGAAGAAAGCCGGTTTGGAAAATAATTATAAATTTGATTTAGTTTTAGTAAAAAATCCAGGCACGAATCATCGTTTAAGTGAAGAGCCTGCCTATTG
>CAZSVD010000062.1:0-8088 GCA_964610145.1 uncultured bacterium
TTAAACGATCTTCTAAACTTTGAAGAGCCTCAGAATTTAAAAAAAGCAACTGCTCAAGATCATTCGCAATCTCAGCAGCATAACCGTAAGCTTCTCCGTTTTTCAAAACCCGCTCACCTGCCGGCGTTCGCGCAAATGCAACCGCATCATTTAAATCACGGGGCATGGCAAACTCTCTGGTTTCAGGATGAGTAGGTGTGGCTTCAAGAATATGAAAAACTTCTTCAAGAAGAGTTCTTTTACTTGAGCCCGGCGATGACCCCAAAAGAACAACCCCGCGATCGGAGGGATAAATTCCCATAGCAGAAAGAGCCGCCGCCGCGTCTGGATAAATCTCGGGAAATAGTTTAGCAAGCTCCTGAGCCTCTCTCTCTAACAACGCCCTCGGAATAACCCCACCATCATTCTGTCCATTTAAAAAACTCTCAATATACTGCCTGGCATTTATTAACTGATGACTTGTTTTACCAGCTGGTGTTTCTGTTGCTTCCAAAATCACTCGTGAATACGGGTGAAATGAATTTGGTACAACATCCACCTCCGAATGTTTTTCAGCAGCAAGTATATCCAACAAACTCTCTCTGGCTTCTCTAGCATCAAAGCCGTCAATCCACATGGACGATTCAGATACTTCTGCATCGCCACCCCCCAAAATCTGTTTGATTTCATCAATTGTTTCAGTCAGTCTAAAAATCTTTTTTTGTATTGCATTAGCCCTATACTCTATTTCTCGAATATCACGCTTCAGCTGCTTAACAACATCTGCCGCATCGAAATCGGTTCCGCTGCGCATTTCTTTAATGGTTGCGACCGATAAATCAATCCCGCGACTTTGATCTACGAGCTTTAAAAGCTCATGCCGATACTCATCAACCCGGGATTGCATTTTTTGTAAGAAATCAAGTAACACTGTGTGTTGCCCATCCGGCGACCCCCCCTCAGGGTTAGCATCATCCCCAGCAAAAGAGTCTGATTTCCTTATTAGCCCACGCCCCACTTCACCATTAAAACTTTCATCCAAACCTAAGATATTGCGCACTAAATCCAACGTCGTTTCATCAGAATAACCCCGCGATCGTTTTAATGCTTTTAGCAATAAATTTACTAAATGGTCATTCTCTGAAGTTGCCAACCCAATCTCTACCATCGGAAATGCCATTCCGGGATTGGATAACAAACTCGGAGACGCCGGGGGTGCATCGAAAGCAGGCTTGCCTAATTTAGCCCCCGTTTCTTCAGCGATGGCAGGATAAACTGCTATCGAAGACGGAGAGGCGGAATATTCTGCCCCGCCATCTTGAGGCCGTGGGACAACCGCTGTCGAATCACGTTTACCACGCCCAAGCTGCCCAAGAATCTCTTTTAGCGCTTGATCTTGATCTAATAAATGAACTTGACCCGTGGACTGCCTGATAACGACCGGGCCATTAACTTCGGATACGCGAAGGTTCCTTGTCGACACAGAATCTGGATTATTGGCAGTGAATTCTCCAATCATCTTTCCAGAACCGAGAGAAGAAACAAAGTTTGCTTTCGGATCATAACTCCTGAATTCAAGCCATAACCGAACTCCCTGATCTTTTGAGTACTTCAATTTAACCAAAGGCACATCGTCTTCTTCAGATTTTTCAAACTGCTGAGTTACAACATTAAGAACTCTTGTTTCTTCATCCAACCAGGGGTTTAGCGGGTCCGTAACAAGTGCGGACGGATTGACGTTCAAAATTAATTGACTGTTTTCTCCATTCACTTCCAGCTTTATATGACCTGCACCATCCTGAACTACCTTTAAAGTAAAAATTCTATAATTTTCTATATGACTCAAGGCAAAGATATACGACTGCTTCCCGGGTTTATTCTGCTGGTTTAATGAGATTGGAAAACCTGCGCCCCTTGCGCCATCAAGCCTGCCCCAACGAAAATGATTATGCTCAAAAATTTTAAAATGAGTTGAAATACGATCCGTAAAATTAAAATGTAAAACTTGATCGACAATAACGCGGATTAAAGTTCGATAAGCAGAATATCCAAGATTCAGATAATCTAAAGAATCAACTAATGGTCTTGCAAATTTCTTTGTATACCGAATGAGAACAAGATAAGTTTTTACACAAAGCCAACCAGCAAAAATCAACAAAAGCACAATTGGCACCAATGCGAACACAATAAAAGATACGAACATAAGAAAGAAATTAAACATATTAGCCAAAGAAGGAAAATCGGCTGGCCGAAGCTGGAAAAGAAGGAACACACTAGACATCCAGGAAAAGATTAACCGCACAAGCCATTTTTTAGTTTTCATATAAGACGAATAACTAACTTGATCCACCACCTTCAAAAAATCGCCTCTCGTCCCAAAAATGAATTTCAGTTTTTGTTTCAAATCTGAAGCGTTACGCCTATCCCCCTCACTAATCGAGCGATCACTCAAAAAGTTATCAAGAGCCGCAGGAACACCTGACTCTTGTAGCAAGCGATTAGCCATTTGATTACGCTGAAAATTCAATTTTGAACTTAACACTCGAGACACCAAGGCTTCCACCTGCCCCTGCAGATCTCGCGATTCGGAGCGATTCGCTTTTTTTTCGACGGTCGACACAGGCTGAAATGAGTCAACATCAAAAGGCTCTTTTTTTCCCCGAACAAAAATTCGAGTTTTATCATGACTGTCTTTTCTTATATCAAAAGGCTCTGCTGCAGAAAGTTTATCAATCGAGATTTGCCCCATGGGCCTACCATCACGATCGTATAAAATAATAGCTCCGGAACCTGATGGTGTTCTTACAGCAGCAACAAATCGATTGGGAAAAACGGCCATCTCATAGAGCTGATGAGTTTCAACAACTTGGGCGGCAGGAAAAATCTCTTTGACATTATGATTAAGTTTTTCCAGCCGCTTACCGCTTAAATACGCCCAATCAAGCACTGGAAGCCAAAGAGGACTCGCGACGGCAAGAACAATTGCACCTGTTAACAAGCTAAGAAATAAATTAAGCGCCCCATACGTCAATACAGCTAAAACATGCGCGATAAATCTTTTGAAGTATGAATAGTTCACATCATTTCGAAGAAGCTGAATCATTTGGGAAATTAGATTGAGGCTTTTGATTCTCTCCTCATCACTGGCAACGCTTAGTTTGAACCGTAATAAAGCTCGCATACTGAGCTTGGTTTCTATAGCGGGCGCAACCCACTCGTCAATCACTTGATAAAGATTAAGCGCGTTAGCACCCTCGAGTGCTTCTGAACCGGTTTTATCCAAAGCTCCCAGTCTGTCGAGCGTCGCAATCTGCTGATCAATTTCCCTGTGGGCTTTTTGGCGTTCATCCTCGTTCATTCCTCTTTGACTAATAACCCTTTTTGCGAGATCAATATTTTTATCGATCAAATCCAGAACTGCCAAAAAATCAGCTTTGCTTTTACCTTTCTTCAAAAATTTATTTCTTAGCTGAAAACCATCCGATTTGCCGCTGCGCACTTCGGAGCGGGCAACAACTGCCCCACTCAACAGATCTATGTTTTTGGCTCCCATTTCTTCAACCGAGACTTCTTCAAATTCTGCCCACGGAATAAACTTACTTCCACCAGAAAAATGAACCAATACTCCATCGGATCTTGATTCAGCAATCTTTCCAAGTTGTCCATTGGGACCCAAAGGTGGTTCTTGTAACACCACAGACCCAAGAGCTGTTTGCCCCGTATACACCTTTGCCTCATCAAGACTTTTCCCAAAATATGCAAGCAACAAAGATCCTGAGTGACCATCCATTCCGGGCACAGCAATAAGAAACATATTTTTTTGATTAAAGACACTTCCCTGAACACGCTCGATCTGAGCGTTTTCCAAAATTCTATTTTTAATAGAAAAGCTATTGCTTCCGCGTTCAATCCCGCGCAAAAGCTGCTGAACAACCATGTCGCCGCGAGCGGCGCCATCAAATTGAGAAAAACTCCTCGCCGCAAAAACAATCACTAGCGCCGCAAAAGTTATTAATCCCAAACGGAAAATAAATACACCGCTAAATAAATTTTGAACCGTCCTTTTCAATGACCGATCGAAACCGCGGAAAATATTCCAAAGTGATTTAATAAAAGGGACGATGATTTTTTCTCGCTCCAAATAAGTGTCGAGGCCATCGAGCACATTAGAAGCGTTCATCTGTAAAATATCCCGAAGAGCCTGATTATCTTGAGGGGTTAATTCCATTCCCGGCTTAAAATAGTAATCAACAAGTTCTGCGCCTCTTGTTCCATTGGTCCATTCGCTTAATAAAGTTTTCATCCGTCCGGGGAAATTTTCCACGTAGGCAACTACTCGATCCCTCAACTCTTCGGGATTCTTACCGGGATTCGCTTGACGATAGATTTCGATATTTTTAAGAGCCTGTTCATATTGCCCTAAATGCCCTAACGCACGTTGCAACCCATCATGTTCTGCTGCCAATAATTTTTTAAATTCTGAGTAACTTTTCCCCAACTTCAACAACCGCACTTCGGAGCGAGCACCCGCTTCAGCATTTCCCAAAATAGGAGTAACCACTGAAAAATTGGTTAATTTATGCGTGTTCTCATAAGCGCTGTTCGGGCCACCCAATGAATCAAGATAGCGTGGCACATAGCTGTTGGGAGTAGTTACCGCGAGCTCCTGGCGAGACTCACCTCCGCCTGTTGTAGCGGACGTTACATCTATAATTTCTACGCCCATGGTATTTGATAATTTCTGAATAATTCTTTTTGCCGCTAATTCTTGTATTCCGGCGGAAGCATTGTCGTTCGTATATAGCTTTTCCTGCACATACACAAATTTACCCGTATCCGTTTTAACCCCATGCAGCAATACAAACCCAACCAATTGCTCTGAAGCATCGCGAATCAAAACAATAAGCTCGTTGGTATCCCCGATAAAGCTCATCAGACTTTGATTATAGCTTCCCGGATTAGTACTGCTCTGGCAGTTTCCCTGACCACTATTACCATGACGTCCAATTTGCAAATTTAAACCAAAATCAAAGCTAACTTCAGCGGTATATGCTTTTTTATTTTTTGATCTTGATTCATCCGAGAAAACTTCACTAAAAGCGTCCATTAACCCGATAATCTCGGAAACAACCAGTGACTCAGGCTTATTGTTTTTCATAAGCTCATCGTAAATCTTTTTTAGCCCAGGCTGTATTTTCGCAGCAAGCTCTGAATAATTCTGGGAAAGCTCAAACAATTTGCCTTGCTGCTCTTCTTCATTTGCCATTCCAACTTCGCGAATTAATCCGAGCAAATGCAGCGCCTGAGAAAGCACATTTTCTTGTCGCAAAGCTTCTATCTCCTTAAGAATTCCCAGCGCTTGATTTTTGATTCGAGCATCTCCCCCCGCCAACTTTAATCTTTTAAGAGCCTCTTGGTCCCGACCATTAACCGCATCAATTAAATTTTGATTTTGTGTATTCGCGAGCAGACCGGAAAGCCTTTCGTCCCGAGAAGAAATTGCCGAAACAGCATCAACTTCCACGGAATTCAGATCTATCTTCATTTCCGCGACGTGCCGATCAAAACTTTCGATCTTGGATTTAAATACCCGCTTAAAAATGCCCCCTTCAAGAGACTCATCATCACTCGCGCTTTCTTTTAAAACTCTCAGAGCTGTAAATTTTTTAATCAATTCTTCCGGCGACATGCCCTGCGGAGATTGTTCAGGCGCAAGCTTGTGCGTAGCTTTGTATTTAATGATTCCATCGTTACCTTCAGCAAAGAAAACTTTGACCAAAGATCTCAAAACCTCATACGCCTGGATGTTTTCCGCGCTGTAACGGCGTTGAAAATTGAGAAGATCCGAAAGAAAATTACTGTCAGACAGAGAAGCTTGCGCGTCAGGATGAATGGTTTGTATCTCAATATTAAACAATTTTCCGAGCTTGGACCGCATCATTTCGGAAGCAGCCATAACAAAGTTTCCGGATCTCACTGAAGCAGCCAATTCATCTTCCGTCAAAATTCCTTGATTTACCAACCCAGCGAAAGTAGGTACAAAGTTTAGGGCTGCTGCCAGATTTGCGGGGCGCTCTTTTTCCACCAGATCCGCCAATAATATATTTGGGGCTCCTAGGTTCGCACCTGAGCCCCCCTGTCCCTCCAGCTGTTTACCGTAAAACCAAAAAAGACCTCGTGTAATAAGTGTTCTTTTGGTTGTGCTTGCTTGCCGTTCGAGATAGTTACCGACTTTTTCCACAAGGCGAGGGTTTTCAAAAGCCTTCAACAAAAAGTCCTCTATGAAATTAAGCTTTTGATTTTTATGTTCAAATCGAAATATTCCAACCAACAGTTTGCTTGCCCCATTGGTTGGCCCCATACGTGTAAACCCATCAATCTGCGAGAGAACCGCTATATTTTTTAGATGCTGTTCAACCGCCTCCATATCTTCACCGCTAACTTTCCCCTGACGAATCAACAGCCCACGTAGCAATGCGATATCTAAACCAGCTAAACGTTTTAAAACATTTTTATTGGTCGTGCCTAGACTTGCAATACTTTCAATTCCAAATTCGTCAATAACCGACTGAAAATTAGATATCCCCGTCAACACTGAACCCAAGTCGGTTCCATTCATTAAAAGAGCGATATTTTCAATGCCATATTTTTCAACCATCTGATACTGGGCATCTGCGCTCGGATTTTCCGCCATTGCGGTTAACTCCAAAGGCAATTCAGATTCAATAGCCCTTAATGCTTCAGGTCCATTTTTAAATCTGGCCGAACCAAGTTGTCTGGAGACCGCAACCAAAAAAATCTTGTGCCCGTATTTATCTATATCTTCTTTATGATTTTTCAAAAGATTGAATGCAGCAGCCAATGGATTATCAAAGATATGATTGTCTAAAAACAGATTGTAGCTGTCTTGACTTTTAACTTGTGAACTCAGGATTCGCACCAGCATTAAAACTGTGTAACTGCCATATTGGCGCAACACATCCGCGTGCTCTGCAAGAGCTTCAAACTTATTATGACCAAGTCCGTATATAAATTTAAATTCGCTGTTTTCAGTCCGCTCATTTGCCAATCCCAACAACCCGGACAAGCCTTTTTCACGCAAAACAACATCATGAAAATCCAAAATCGCAGCGCATGCAGCTTTAATTCCACCCTCACCACTAAGCAAAATTGCCTGCTGAATTTCCGTCAAGCTAACAGTACCATCCAATACCATGGGCTTAACTGCGGGAAGACTCTCGAGAATGGGACGCAGCCTCGATCTCACAAAATCCACTTTCAACTGAATCGCATCTTTTCTGGCTCTGTCTTTTTTCTGCTGCTCTGATTCTTCTCTAGCTGAGCGATTAACGACGGTCGACATTGACAGCAGCAAGCCCGCATAATCAATTTTCACGAGCTGCTCAGCCAGGCTTTTTTTTCTATTTTGCTCTTCAAAAGCAATTAAATCCAAAAACCATTGTGTGCCATACTTCTCAAAAACCTCTTTTAGCTCTGAGTCTTTTAACAAGGTCTCGAATATTTTCTCCTCACTCGGATCTTCTCCTTCCGGAGTTGTGCTAAACATACTTTCAACTATAGGCTCAAAACTTAACTCATTTGCGAAGCGTTCCATATTTCTATGCACCCAATCTACTTGTCGGTTCATGGGACGTAAGATTACATTCAGAATGAACTGAACGCCTTTGACAAGATAGATAAAAGCACGTTGAGAAACCCGCCATTTTGAGATCTGAACATATTCTCTGCCGAAAGAATCAGGCCCCATTTCGCTTTTATCCGCAGAAACGACCGATTCTTCCTTCTTGCGGGTTTCGGAGCGGGCAACGACACCATATTTTGCAATTTCGGCTGGTGAAACTTCTGTGATGAGCGGAGCCTGAACAGCTGGGCTGATCAAATTGCCTTCTGAAGGCTCTTTTATTTGATATTTGGTTCCTTTAAACGAAATCAACTTAGCGGCTGCTAATCTTTCTGCCGTAGCCCGAAGTCTCTCCGGAGTTAAAATAAACTCATCTCCCAAACTAACCGCTGTTTCCGGCGAAATCATATTCGCTTTCAATAGTTGCGCGATATGGTCTTTGTCGATTTGATTATTTTTTTCAAGGC
>CAZSVD010000063.1:0-4133 GCA_964610145.1 uncultured bacterium
GACAAGCACAGACAGCAAGACTAATCCTTCCTGTTGCTTTTGAATCGCGACCGAGGGATAACGCGGCGGTGAATTCTTCAAATAGCCGGGCTTTACTTCGACCTGACCGGCACCGACAGATGAAATTGACCGCACATTTTCACCCGCTTTGAGCGTGCTGCCATCACCTTGAAGTTGGGACTTGGAAAATTCTGTGCTTTTGAAAATAGAAGGAATCGTCATTTGCAACGCTTCTTTTTGAACAACCACCGGCTCCGGCCTGACTGGCATCTCTACCGCATTCACTGGTGCAGCCACAAGATATACATCTACTCCACTTGGATTGGAAGCTACACCATATTCCGGAGATTTAAATAAAATCGCTCCGCCAATAAAAAAAACTATCGCGTGAAAAAGCAAAGCCGCAGCAAAGCAAATCATTTGGGGACGTTTTTCGCCACTCGGATGATGCCAAATCGATAACGGCGAACGATTAAGGCCGGTAATTTCTTTTGAAAATGTCGCGGCCATATTCATTTTGAATTCTCCGACGATGTCTGAATCGCGACCCTGGTAATTCCAAGCCGCCGGACTTCATCCAAAACTTTCACCGCGCTTCCAAAAGCGGCCTTTTCATCGCCGTTGATAAAAACCTTCAAATCAGGATCCTTTTCTTTGAGGGCTTTAAGACGCGCGGGCAAAGCACTTGAGCTGATTTTTTCTTTATCAAGATACAGCTGTCCACCCTCTGTTACTGTCACAGTAACAGAAAGCTTACGATCCTGCGCAGTAGCGGAAGAGGCGGATGGCAAATGAACGGTTACACCGTTATTTTTGATCATTGAAAGTGAAACCATGACAAAAGTTGCCAAGAGAAAAAACACGATATCAATCAGCGGAATAATTTCGATGCGCGCTCGCTTGCGCTGAGACACAGGAGGAATTCTCATATGACTATGAACGTTCTTCTTCGCGGGTTAAAAGCAATTCCACATGCGAAGACGCATCTTCAATTTCATGACGCGCGCGCTCGGATAGCGAATTTAAATAATTGAAAGGAATCAAAGAAATAATCGCAATTGCCAAACCGAATGCCGTTGCGATCAAAGCTTCCGCGATACCGCCCGTAATCGCCGCGGGAGCCGAAAGCTCACTGCCCCCAAGCAAACTGAAAGCACGAATCATGCCGGTAACCGTTCCAAGCAAACCCAGCAACGGCGCAAGTGTAATAATCGTATCCAGCACAACAATTCCCTGGCTGAATCGATTCAGCTCTAAATTCGCGGCGCGCAAAAGCGCGTTCGCGAAGGAACTTTCGCGATGCGCAAGACCATAAACCAAAGTACGAGCCACAAAATCTTTGCTTTTATGCCCGGCTAATAATGCGGAATCTAAATCACCGTCTTCCAACGCAGATAGAATTTTATCGACGGTTTCGGGACTGCGCCGACTGCGCTCACGCACAATAAAAATAACGCGCTCGATCACAACCGTGGTCGCAATAATTGAAGTCACAAGCAGCGGCCACATAATCGGCCCGCCTTTTTGAAAAAGCTCCCAAAGTCTCACAAAATCTCCTGTTCATTACGGACCGGCTTAATTGACACAAAATAGCTTAAGCCAAAGGGTTCATTGCGTCAAAAAAAGATTAAAGTATTAATCTATTTTCTTCTTTAGCCGATAAAGCTAGTTACAGAAACTTTATGCTCAATAAAAACTTTATTATCTTAACTTTGATTCTTGTCGCATTGATCGATTACAACTCGATCACACACGCAGATTCCACCTCGACGCCATCCCCATCAACTGCATGGGAACCTGTGCAACAGCAATCCATGGGGCAAACGCCCTCTTTGCAGCAAGGGCCAACCAGTTTTGAGCCCGCGATTGAACGAGACGGTGTGCGTGTCAGCTTAAGAACTTCGATAAATACTAAAAAGCAGATGACGGTGTTGGTCAAAATCAGCAATTTAAGTGATCATCCGGTGCTGGTATCGCCCGATGCGGTGGAAGCAACGACCGATGGCGGTTTTATTATTCCTCCATCCAATCTTAGCTCCCCCATGACAAATCAATCGCCCTTTTCGCGCGCCAAAGCCTGGGATACCGCGACAAAAATCACATCGCTCATCCCTTTTAGCACCCCTTATCAAATCGTGACTTCCGCGCAGAAGATGGCGGCTTTCACGGAGAAAGCTTTTGCGACAACACAAAAGCCACAAAGCGGGCCGAACGGCTCATTGCGCGAAGTGATTCTGCAGCCCGGCATGGGAACGCACGGCTCAATTATCTACGATGCTTCTTTCGTCAAAGCTTATGCCGAAGCTCCGACAATTCACATCAAGGTCAAAGCCGACGGCGACGAACCGTTTGAATTTAAATTCCGCGGCTCCCCCAACGCTTAACTGTTTTTAGCTCTCCCTTTTTAATCTTTTTTTAATACATTTCCGTCTCATTTTAATTAGCTCGCCCTTTTCTTCCGAGCTATCCTTCTATCAGAACAAACGGAGGAAAAAAATGGACTGTTTATTTATTGGTCTAATATTGGGGTTAGTCCTGCTTTCAATCGGTTTAATTCTTCTTTGTGACAAAATCTAAGGGGGCATAGATTTTATGATCGTAATTTATTGGATTGGCGGCATTTTATCGATCGTCTTGTTTGTTTATCTGCTTGCCGCTCTCTTAAAGCCGGAGCTTTTCTAATGAACACGCATAATTTTATTCAATGCGCTATTTACATGGTTGTGCTGTTGGGACTGGGCTACCCGCTGGGTATCTATATGGCGCGTATTTACTCGGACACCTCACGCGCAAACCGCTGGTTTGGCGGAATTGAAAATTTTATCTACAAACTTTGCGGCGTTGATAAGCGGCAAGAAATGAACTGGAAAACCTACGCAGTAGCCATGATGCTTTTCAATGTTCTAGGACTCCTCGTTGTTTACGCAATTCAGCGTTTTCAAAATGTGTTACCTTTAAATCCCATGGGTATGACGGCTGTGCCCCCTGACTCCTCTTTTAATACCGCCATCAGTTTTGCCACCAATACAAACTGGCAGGGTTACGGCGGCGAAAGCACCATGAGTTATTTCACGCAGATGGTGGCACTGAGTGTTCAAAATTTTCTTTCCGCAGCGACCGGCATGGCTGTTCTGATTCCGATTATCCGCGGCTTCATCAGCAAACAAACGGAGAATGTCGGTAATTTCTGGGTTGATTTAACACGCAGTGATTTATATCCTGCTGCCTCTCTCTTTACTGATCTCAATCATCCTGGTATGGCAAGGCGTACCGCAGACATTCAAACCGAGTCAAACCGCGCAGTTGCTCCAGCCGCAAAAAGACAGCGCGGGAAAACCACTGACTGAGCAAACCTTAGCTTTGGGACCGGTCGCATCGCAAATCGCCATTAAACAGCTTGGCACAAACGGAGGAGGATACTTCAATGCCAATTCAGCGCATCCGTATGAAAATCCGACACCGCTCGCTAATTTTCTCGAAGTATTAGCGATTTTATTAATTCCGGTCGCACTTTGCTACACATTCGGCTCGATGGTCAAAGATAAGCGCCAGGGTTTCGCGATCTTAATAGCCATGACAATCATTTTTCTTCCCTGCCTTTGGGCTGTCACCCATTACGAACAAGCAGGTAACCTTTTGCTCACAAAACTGGGCATTAATCAAAACGCGAACGCCCTGCAACCCGGAGGAAATATGGAGGGCAAAGAAGCGCGTTTTGGAATCGCAAACTCCGCTATTTGGGCTGCCGCCACCACTGCGGCGTCAAACGGTTCCGTAAACTCGATGCATGATTCTTTCACGCCGTTGGGCGGTATGATTCCGATGCTGCTTATGCAACTGGGTGAAGTTGTTTACGGCGGAGTCGGATCGGGTTTATACGGCATGCTCGCCTTCGTAATCGTGACTGTGTTTGTCGCGGGACTCATGGTCGGCCGCACACCTGAATTTTTAGGGAAAAAGATCGAGTCTTATGAAATGAAAATGGCATCCATCATGATTTTAATTCCGCCCATTTTGGCGGTGCTCGGAACAGCCATTGCCGTGGTTTGCCCCGGAGGCAAAGCCACCATTTTTAATTCGGGCATTCATGGTTTCAGCGAAGTGCTGTACGCTTTTTCATCGGCTGCAAACAA
>CAZSVD010000064.1:0-4188 GCA_964610145.1 uncultured bacterium
GCGTTTTTTTAAAAAAATGCTGGATCGTGATTTCGGGATGCTCTCATTTCTGTCATTTGATGCTCCCGCGGCTCAGTCCGTTGCTCCGGCAAGATTTGAAAAGATTTTGGATGAAATGGAGCGTGCCTCAACAGGTGTGTCCGCTGGCTCTGAGACATTTGAGAAGTTTTCCGAGGATTTTTTGAGACTGGTTGATTTAGATTTATTTTCTTTGCCGCATTTAAATCAGAACGCGGTTCAAATTTACGATGTGTCGCTTGCGCGTCAAAAAGAATATGAAGTTGTTTTTGTTGCGGGGCTTGCCGAGAAGCAATTTCCGCTGCAGGTGCGGGAAGACGCGCTGCTCTCGGATTGGGAGCGCAGGCTGATTCAGAAAAACCCGTATGGGTTAGCGGAAAGAAAATCCAGACAGCAGCTTGAAAAGTATTTATTTTATTTGGCGGTAACGCGCGCGCGCCGGCACCTTTGTTTGAGCCACGCGCGCCGGGACGATGAGGGGAAGCCGGTTTTGCCTTCTTTTTATCTCGAAGAACTTGCGGCGCTTTTTAACCAGGAAGAGTTAAAGCCGCGCAAAAAAGCAGACTCCCAGCCTTATCCGGCTTTTGATGAAGTTTTAACCGCGTCGGATTTAAGGCGTGCAAGTATCGGAGCGTTATTCAACCCTTGGGAAAATCCCCGGCCGGATGAAGCTGTTTTGGCGGCGCTTTTAAAACAAGCTTTAGCCGATCCGGCGGCTTGCGCGGATTTGCGCAAAGCATTAACCGTGGATGATGCGATTCTGAGAGATGAGATGATTTTAAAAAAAGAAGCTTTTCGTCCGCCCGCGCCGAGTCCGACGCGACTTGAAGCTTACGCGAAATGTTCCTACCGGTACTTTTCAGAAAGAATTTTAAAATTACAGGAAAATGAAGAGGATACGCGTGCGCGCAATCAGGGAATCGTGATGCATGGGGTGCTTGAAGATTTCTTTAAAGGCCCTTGGAAGGCGATTCCGCCGGAAAAGCTCGAAGATTGGGTGGATCAGTCTATGGAAGCATGGCTTCAAAAGGCACCGCTCGACTTGGGGCCTTATCAAACTTCGCTGGCCCGTTCGGAAATAAAGAAGATTTTAATGCGTTTTATCCGTTATGAGACAGGGCGTCTTGAAACAACGGCCTTTCAGCCGCGTTATTTTGAATATGAAATTCCGAAAGAAAAGCCGGTTGTAGTCGGCTCAGGAAAAAACAAATTTTCTTTGCAGGGAAAAATTGACCGCGTGGATGTGGACGCTGAAAATAAAAATTTCGTAATCTCTGACTATAAACGCGCGCGCAGTTTTGAAAAAAAATCTTTGGAAAACGGAACTTCGTTGCAGCTGCCGCTTTATCTCTTGGCGGTTCAAAATCTTCTGGGACTGAATCCCGCGGGTGGACAATTGCTGAATATGAAAGAGATGAAGCCTAGTGGCTTTTATTCGGAAGTGGTTACCGAAGCCAAAAAGAAACTAAGCGATCAGGAATTTGATGAGATTTTGGAAAGAGCTTTGCGTTATTCCGTGCGGCTGCTGGAGGAGCTTAAGTCAGGAAAAATTACGGTTGAACCGCGGGATTGCCGCGAGGGCTGCGGATATGTGTCTGTTTGCCGTATTGAGAAATGGAAGCTTCCCGAAATCTCCGAAAAAATCCGCAAACAGGATAAAGAGTTGGGTTTTTAAACCCGGAGTTGTTTTTCGGCGTCAACCACGTCACGGTCAATGAGCTTGCGTGCCTTGGAGGCTGTTTCCTGGAGTTTTGCGGGGGAATGAGGCGCATGCTGAATTTCACGCAGAAGCTGAATAATCATGCGCAAATGCCGCACAAAACTGCCTTCATCTTCGGTTGAGTTCTTTAAAACATCATCAAACGACATTCCATGCGCCCATTTTTCAACAGGCTCGGCCAGAAAAAAATGCGGACGTTTGGTAAAAGGAAAAACGTCGTATTTTTCTTCACGCTTGTGAATATGACGGTGATGATGGTTGGCGGCTTTCAGCAGCTCTTCATGTCCCGGTGATAAAGGTTTTGCGAAATCATTTTTGCGTGGTTCAAAAATTAAGCCCGAAAGCAGAACGCATAAATCCGCCTCATTAAGATTTTCAAGAAAATTTCCGGCGTGCATTTCCGCGAGCATCAATTCATAGCCGAAAATGGTGGAAGCAAATTCACCTTTAATCGTTAATCCCTTTTCGTTTAAATAGCCCATGTCCTGAAGCATATCGAGTTTATTTTTGAGCAGCTGCAGCCCTTCGTCACGCAGGCGGCGCGAAGACTGATAACAATGAAACGTTCGCGGGTAAATCGTAAGCAGATCACGGCCCAGATTACGGTAAAGATTCAGTAGTGTTGCGTAAGTGGTGTTGAATTGACTGCGGACTCTTTCCGGTTCACCCTGAATAATATGCACGATTTGTGAGTAAGGGATGCGGTCGGGTTGTACGCGGGAATAGACAAAGCCTTCGTGATCAAGACCGCGTCGGCCCGCGCGTCCGGCCATTTGAAAGAAATCACGCGTGGAAAGATAATCAAATCCGCTGCCGTAAAATTTTTCAAGTTCATCAAAAATAACAGCTTTGGCGGGCATATTAATTCCCAACGCGAAAGTTTCCGTCGTGAAAATCATTTTAATAAGCCGGCTTGTAAAAAGTCTTTCCACCACTTCTTTTAAAGTTGGGAGCATTCCCGCGTGATGATAGGCCACGCCCTGCATGATCAGAGGACGAATCATTTCCGCGGAAGCTTCGCCTTCGATATCAAATTGATGAAGCAATTGATCGAACATTTGTCCTATCTTGATGCGTTCCTCGCGTGTGAGGAAATTCCAGTTTCCCGTTTCATGCGCGAGAATTTCGGTTTTACGGCGGCCGAAGCAAAAGTAAATCGCAGGCAGACGTTTTTTGTTAATCAGTTCGCGGATGATTTGTGCTAATTGATTCGGTTGCGGGCGAGGCGGACGAATTCCGCGCCGTTTTTCACGGTTACTAACGCGCCAGGTGTCCTTGCTCCAATAGCCTTCGCGCAAAAGGTGACGCTCGTCCTCATAAATATTGTTTTGGCATTGATACAAAAATTTAAGCGGAACCGGACGATGTTTCTCCACAATCACTTGTAAATCGCGGCCGTGGATACTTTTAATCCAGTCGGCGAGCTGCTGCACGTTGGGAATGGTCGCGGACAATGCTAAAATTTTAATTTCCTGCGGCGTAAAGAGAAGTGATTCTTCCCAGACCGTTCCGCGCTCGGCGTCATCAAGGTAATGCACTTCATCAAAGATAACCCAATCCACGCTGGAAACGCGCGCGGCGGCTTCGAAAAGGCAATTGCGGTAAATTTCGGTGGTCATGATCACCACCGGCGCGTCCGGATTAATCGAAACGTCGCCGGTTAAAATACCGACTTTTTCAATGCCGTATTCTTCTTTAAAATCGCGGAATTTTTGATTGCTCAGAGCTTTGATTGGAGCCGTATAAATAACTTTTTTGCCTTTCTCAAGTGCCTGACGCACGGCTGCGTCCGCGATGACAGTTTTGCCGGCACCTGTCGGCGCGGAAACAAACAAAGAGTGTTCGTTTTCAATCCAGCGCAGGGCTTCTTTTTGGAAAGGGTCGAGCTCGAAGGGAAAATTCTGCATGCGCGCTAGTATAGAGGGACAAACGAAAGGGGACAAGAGACAAGAAAGTGATTGTTAAAAATAAATCGGAACAAATGATGGCGGCGCGGCGGTGACGGGTCTATAATTTTAAGACAGTTTTAACCACGGAGTTTTCCTTGAGTTCAGTCGCGGATTTACCAGAATTTCGGTTTGCGTTTGATGCCGTGCGCGCGGGTATGGATCTTTCACGCGATGTTTATAAGGCTATGGCCGGACAATCGATGATTAAAGAGGATCGCTCGCCCGTAACCGTTGCTGATTTTGCGGTTCAGGCTGTGATCAGCGCAAAACTGATTCAGTATTTTCCGGGTGCCGTATTAGTGGGCGAAGAAACGGTGGAAGAACTTCAGTCCGAAGAAGGACAAGAGCTGTTGCGCGATGCCATTAAGTTTGTTCAAAAGGTTTACCCTAAGGCTCAGCCCTTGGATGTGATTCGCTGGATTCAAAACGGTGCCGGTAGCTGTTGTGACGATTTTTGGACTTTGGATCCGATTGACGGAACGCTTGGGTTTATCGGAGGAC
>CAZSVD010000065.1:0-2785 GCA_964610145.1 uncultured bacterium
AGGTGTCTTACAGTTTGGTTTCGTTGGATGGTCTGACCAATAATACGGTTAGTTTTGATGAGAAGCACCCTGATGGCCGTCGCGCTCAATTGATTGTAAATCAAGCTGTGAGCTTGGCTGAAGTTGAGCGTCAAATTTCTAAAGTTAACAATCAAGATCCGGACGGCAGCGGAAGCGATGTCTCACAGCGCGTACAATTATTAGAAGCTCTTAAGCTTGCGGATGAAAATCATTTGGGTGCGAATGATTCTGATGAAGAGTTAAAGTTTATGCAGTTTAGCAAGACTTTAACAGGTGCTTCATCAATCGGATATAGCTGGACTGCCGCGGATGGTCTTAACAGTTTCTCGATTCGTCAAAATGATTCTACGGCACCGATGACCTTTTCGCACCAGACTCAAGTAACCGTGAAGCAGATGCTTGCCGATATGGGAGCTGGTATTAACGCAACCCAAAAATCAGAAATTGAAAATGAACTTAAAGGTACGGCTTATGCCACAAGTTCATTCTCAAAGAATGTAAGCGCAGACAGCGTTTCTTATTCTTGGACTTCCGATGATGGACGCAAGAATCATCAGTTGCAATTGAAGGATGGCGGAGGTTATACGTGGACGGTTAGTTCGATTGCCGCGCGGACTTTTGTGGATTCAAAATTTGGAACGCAGACGTTAAGTGAGCATTTCGATTTGAATTCGACACCGGCTGATCCGGCGTGGAAGAGCCAGGATATTGTTTATCTCGAAGTTTATGACGGTAAGCCGGCATTGGTGAGCGGTAACGAGCCGACGCGTCGTACTTATCAGATGTCAACAAAAGATCAACTTACGACGCGGTCTTTAACATTAAGTTCGAGCGGCAAGGTTGAGTATTCTGAAACAAAGACATTGCGTAACGCAAGTATTCAGGGACAAACCGGGGATTGGCAACAAACTAAAACCCAGCTGGGGATCGGATTTAAGCCTACAGCGGATACAAAATATGGTGAGCAGCTCTCTGCAAAGCGCTACATGACTCAATCGGGAGATTTAGTTGCGGACGTTTCCGCATCGACGCCTGTTGATGACGGCAAAGGAGGGTGGACGACAGATGTTAAACAAGCCCTTCTTTACAATACGACTTATGTCATTTCGACTTTGTCCTCATCTTTTGCGATGCAGGATAAATCCACGCTTTCGATTCAGGTGGATTTAGGTGCCAAGACATTTGAGGGAATTTCCGGAGATCACTGGATGAGAGTTTCCTCTGATTTGGGAGCGAATTTTTCAATGACGGATAAAAGTCGTTATTCACTTCAGCTTTCGGCGCAGCGTTATTTGGATGTTGAAACCGGGAATTTGGCTAACTCCGGAGCAGGTGAAGCGCGTGATGTGACCTATTCTATTTCCGGTTACAACGCATCGTTTAGCGGGCCTCGAACCATGAGTGATGAATTAACTCGGTCCATGACGATTTCTGAAAAGGATACTACATTTGAAGGGAAGCGAGGAGACTGGGTGCGTGTTTTGTCCGGATTAGCTGCCGGATTTTTAGTCGGCAAAGAGTCAACTTTTTCACGCCAAATGACTGCTTCTGAAACTATTGATGGGGTTGTTCGTGATGTGAGTTATAACATTAGCGGTTACTCTGACATTACTTTCAACGGCGGATCTTTAAGCCGTAGCAAGCAGTTTACGGAAAAGGATCTGAGCTTGGGCGGTCAGCTCGGTGATTGGGTTCGCGTTTATGGAAATTTAGGTGAAGGATTTACTGAGAATTCATCTTCAACTCGCTCTCGTCAATTAACGGCAACACGTTATATTCTTGCCGACGGATCTATTTCTCCTACAGGAACAGAAGCGCAAAAATCAGAAGTGACTTATTCCGTATCCGGTTACAACAGCGACTTTACGACAGGATCACTTGATTACACAGCGCAGTCTGTAATCAAAAATATGAGTTATAACGCCGGTGGTGTTCAGATTAAAGGTGATTGGACCAAAGTTTGGGCAGATTTAAGCTCCACATTTGGTTATGTCGAACAATCTTCAGTGCGTTTGCAGTTGTCCAAGAAAATGGATTTGACGGGTACGCAGGCTCAAAACGGTCTTATGAGCGATTTTGTAATTTCAAATATTGCAGAAGACGGCACAAAAACTCCGATCGATATTTTGCGAAATGCGAGTGGTGCGGCTTCGACACCGACCGGCAGTGCGGTCTCAGTGACCCGTGATGTTACGCTGAGCGTGTCCGGGCTCAATCTGAATATGTCGGGTTCTGCAAAAGTGGGCGAATCCGTTGAATACTCAGCTCAGATTCTCAATAAAGACGTGACAATTGAAGGTATTAAGGGCGATTGGCTGCAAGTTTTCAGCGGGCTTGATTCGTCATTCCGTTTTGTAAAGAATCAGCCTAATAAGGATGATAGTCGCTTTGGATTGCAACTTGAAGAAAAGGTTCAGCCCTCTGGTGTTAAAACAGGTCGTACATTCATTCTTTCAGGTTTTGATAATGCCACATTTACAACAGGTGATTTATCACGCACGATTCAACAATCAGAGAAGGCAAGCACCCATGAAGGTAAAACAGGTGACTGGATTGTTCTCACCAGCGATTTAGCGGAAGGTTTTCAGAAAAACATCGTAAACGGAAAAGACAAGACAAATTACAGTTTGCAGCTCAATACCAAACAGTATTTAAATGCTGACGGAACTTTGTCCGATTCAGGTACCGGTGAGCACTATGACGTTACATTTGTCGTGAGCGGCCTTAACGATGATTTTAAGACAGGCAATATTCAACGCTCTTT
>CAZSVD010000066.1:0-2101 GCA_964610145.1 uncultured bacterium
GCGCGCAAACTCGCGAAGAAAACCGGCGGAAAGGTCGCAAAATCGCGCGATCCTAAATCGGCTGTGCGCGGCGCGCAGGTTGTCTATACCGATGTTTGGGTGAGCATGGGCGAAGAAAAAATCCGCGAAATGAAAATGCGCGAATTCGAAGGTTTTCAGGTGAATCGGGGTTTAATGAAGTTTGCTCCGAAAGACGCGGTCGTCATGCATTGTTTGCCCGCGCATCGCGGTGAAGAAATCACCGATGATGTGATGGAAAGCAAGCGCTCGATTGTATTTGATCAGGCTGAAAACCGGTTGCATATTCAAAAAGCTATTATTCTTTATTTGCTGGAACAAGGGGAATTGTCATGAGAAAGATTGTGCTCGCCTATTCAGGCGGTTTAGATACGTCATGCATCGCAAAATGGCTCAAAGATAAATATCACGCGGAAGTGATTTGTTTTTCCGCTTTCTTGGGCGAAGTCAGCGATCCAAAGATTTTGAAAAAGCGCGCGAATGCAGCCGGTTCAAAAAAAGTTTATATCGAAGATTTAAAACAGGAGTTCGCGGATGATTTTATTTTGCCGTCACTCTGGGCGCATGCCCGGTATGAAGGAAAGTATCCGCTTGCGACCGCGATCGGACGTCCGCTGATCGCTAAGCATCTTGTGAAGGTCGCGGAACGTGAGGGCGCTTATGCCGTCGCGCATGGCTGCACGGGAAAAGGAAATGACCAGGTTCGTATTGAAGTGGGTGTGAGAACGCTCAATCCCAAACTTGAAATTTTGGCGCCTTTACGCGAGTGGGAATTTAATACGCGTGAGGAAGAAATTGATTATGCCGCGAAGCATAAAATTCCCATTGGAGCGACCAAGAAGAGTCCGTATTCGATCGATAAGAATATTTGGGGTATCGCGATTGAGGCGGGAATTTTGGAAGATCTCTGGCAGGAACCGCCGCAGGACGCTTATGTTATGACAAAGCATGTTTCGCAGACGCCGAAGTTTGAATATGTGACGATTGATTTTGATAAGGGCGTTCCTGTGAAACTCAACGGGAAGCGGCTTTCTTTCGCTTCGCTAATTGAAAGATTGAATGTTGTGGCTGGGCGCAACGGTGTCGGACGGTTTGATATGGTTGAAAACCGTTTGGTCGGAATCAAGAGTCGTGAAATTTATGAAGCACCGGCCGCGGAAGTTTTGCTGCGCGCACATGAAGAATTGGAAGGGCTTGTGATGGACCGCGAATTTCTGCATTTTAAGCGGGTGCTTTCCGAGAAATATTCCGAATTGGTTTATTTTGGACTTTGGTTTTCACCGCTTAAACAGGCCTTGGATGCATTTTTCGCATCGAATCAAAACCGTGTGACGGGACGGATCCGTTTTAAACTTGAAAAAGGTCATGTGTTACCGGCGGGGCGTGAATCGAAATATTCACTTTATTCGCATAAGCTCGCGACCTATTCCAAAGGCGATGTGTTTGACCGCACGGCTGCCGCGGGCTTTATGAAGCTTTGGGGGCTTCCTTACGAAGGAATGGGAAAAAATATTAAGCGTTAACAAATAGCAATATGAAGAAGAAAACAGATCAAAAGAATTTGTGGGGCGGAAGATTTGAGCAGGGGATGCATCCCGCGCTCAAAGAATTCAGTTATTCCTTGGCAACCGATAGCGCGCTTTTTCATTCCGAAATTTTGGTCAACCGCGCCTGGATCAAAATGCTCGCGAAAGCCAAGATTGTATCCGCTTCTGAGCTGAAAAAGCTTTCCAAAGGGCTCGATAAAATCGCGGCAGAATGGAATGAGTGTCAGGCATGCTGTGAATATTCAGATGTTGAGGATGTTCACTCGCTGATTCAAATGCTGCTTGAGAAGGCTTGCGGCCCCGTGGCAAAAAAATTACATACCGGCAGAAGCCGCAATGATTTAGTCGTGACGTCGACGCGAGTTTATTTACTAGCGCAAGTTTCCAAATTAAAAGCCTTTGTGCGTAAGGCACAAAGTGCGTTAGTCAGTCAGGCGGATAAAAATTCCGCATTGATTATTCCGGGTTTGACCCATCTTCGGAAAGCTCAGCCGGTATTGCTCGCGCATCATCTCTTGGCCTATGTGGAAATGCTC
>CAZSVD010000067.1:0-2437 GCA_964610145.1 uncultured bacterium
CAAATGCAGAATGAGATCCGTGAATTTGTGGTGCAGGCACCGGGACGAATTTGTCTCGCCGTGATTGAAACCAAAAAAGATCCTTCCGCGGAATGGTATATGAATGCGCAAGAGAAGCTGGCGGCTAAGCTCGGAATTGAATATCTGAAAGTTCCCTGCGAAGATGTTCCCGATGAAGGTTCGCTTACCATCAAAATTCGAGAATTTTCTGAGGATCCGTTCGTTCATGGAATTTTTCTTTCGATGCCGCTGCCGACGAGCTATTCCTCAACGCGTGTGATTGACGCGCTGGATCCGAAAAAAGACGTTGAGGGAATTCATCCTTCCACATTGGGTTTGATTGTGATGCGCCGCCGCGTATCCGTTCCACCGACAGCGTATTCCGCCTATTTATTAGCGAAATCAACGCAAATTCCTTTGCTCGGCAAACGCGCGCTTGTGATCGGACAAAGCGCAATTGTGGGACGTCCTCTCGCGATTCTTTTGGGTGAAGAGCGCATGACAACGACTATCGCGAACGCGGGAACTACGCCTGCGGATTTGCAGAAATTTGTTTCCGAAAGTGATTTTGTCTTTGCGGCGGTGGGTAAACCCGGTCTCGTCAAAGGGGAATGGGTTAAACCCGGCGCGGTGCTTGTTGACGTTGGCACCACCGAAGTGAACGGAAAATTAGTGGGCGATATTGATTTTGAAGAAGCTTGCAAAAGAGCCGGTTTTGTGACCCCGGTTCCGGGCGGAGTGGGACCTTTGACGACGACGCTGCTCTTTAAAAATCTGATCAACCTCATTCAAAGCCATTCTCATAAGAAATAAGAATTTTTCGATGAAAAAAATTCAGGCCCTCCTTAAAAAAAAGAAACGCCGTGAAAAAATCACGGTGTTGACGGCCTATGATTATCCCACCGCGCGGATTTTGGATGAATCCGAAGTGGATATTTTATTGGTGGGGGATTCCCTTGGAATGGTTTTGCGCGGTGATGAAAATACGCGGCATGTCACCATGGACCATATGGTTTACCACACACAAGCCGTGACACGTGCCGTTAAAAATGCTCTTGTTGTCGCGGATATGCCTTATCGCTCTTATACGACTCCCGCGATGGCCGTAAAAAATGCTAAACGTCTTATCAAAGAAGGCGGCGCGCACGCGGTGAAGCTTGAAGGCGGAAAGCGCGTGGAAAAGCAAGTTGCTGCGATTCTTAAAGCCAAGATTCAAGTGATGGGACATGTGGGCATGACGCCGCAAAGCGCAGCCACTGCGAAAGATTTCAAAGTAAAAGGACGCACATCCAAAGAAGCGGATGCAATTTTAAGTGATGCCGAAATTCTCGACCGATTAGGCGTGTTTGCGATTGTGCTGGAATGTGTTCCGGTTGAACTCGCGGAACATGTCACAGTAAAAGTTAAAGCCGCGACGATTGGAATCGGCGCGGGGCCTGTTACAGACGGACAAGTGCTTGTCGTGCATGACATGCTGGGAATTCGCTCGAATGTAAAGCCCCGCTTTGTTCGTGAGTATACGCATCTTGAAACCGAAATTAAAGACGCCGCGCGGGAATTTATCGTGGATGTGCGCAGTTTGAATTTTCCGTCGCAGGATGAGAGTTTTCTATGACCGAAAACCGGATTTTGGTCGTTGAAAAGGACGAGGTGACACGGGAAACCATCCGCATGCGTCTCGCTTCGCGGCACTATGATGTGGTTTGCGCGGATCGCGCCGATTCCGCGATAAAGCTTTTGGACCGTGAATCATTTGATCTGATTATCATGTCGCGCGATCTTGATTTGGTCGCGGGACAAACGTTCATTCAGTTTGTGCGCGGAAAACCGCATCTGACTGCCGTTCCGATTATGCTGCTTGTTCCCGAAAATCAAATGCCTGAACTGCTGCTTTCTTCCGAAAAAGGATACGACGATTTTTTAACCAAACCGATTAATCCGCTTGTGTTGCAACTGCGCGTCAAAATGAATGTGGAACGCGTTCGTGAGCGCGTGGAAGTCAACGCGCTGACTTTTTTGCCGGGAAATCACGCGATTGAAAAAGTCGTGCTTAAAAAAATCAAGAGCGGCGAAAAATTTTCGGTGCTTTATATCGATATCAATCATTTTAAGGCCTTTAATGACCGCTGCGGATTTCAGCGCGGGGATGATGCCTTAAGACATATGGCCAAATTGTTGACCGCGCTCAGTCATGATTTGCATGGCGAAGGAGAATGTTTTATCGGGCATGTCGGCGGAGATGATTTTATCGCGGTGACGCCTGTCGAGCTTGAAGAAAAATTCGCGCGGCGTTTTATCGACGATTTTGACCGTATTATGCCGACCTATTACAGCGAGGAAGACCAAAAACGCGGAACCATCCGCGTCAAAAACCGCAGCGGAAAAATGGAAGATACTCCGCTTATGTCCTGCTCGATCGCGGCCTGCGCTCGATCCT
>CAZSVD010000068.1:0-3361 GCA_964610145.1 uncultured bacterium
CCGCATCAGCCGCCGGCTTTCTGCGGATAATGTCAGCAACAAGCCCCATTTTACGGGTTGAAATTCTGGCATACTGCCAGCTTGCTACCGCGTGCTTTTCTGTTTCTGTTCTGTTTTTTGCTAATGTTCCGCTATGACTCACAAATAACTCCGTTTATCTTTACAACTATGTTTTAGCTTTAGATGCCGCTGCAGCAGCCTTTTCGCCCGAATTACCATGAGCGCGAAATTTACGGGTCGGCGCGAACTCTCCCACGCGATGCCCCACCATTTCTTCGGTCACAAACAATCCCAAAAATTCTTTTCCGTTATGAATCGAAAGATTCACGCCCACGAAATCAGCCGTAATCGTAGAACGACGCGACCAAGTTTTAATCGGCTTGCGGTCTTTTGTCTGAACGGCTTTTTGAACCTTCATCAACAATTTTTCGTCAACAAATACACCCTTTTTCGAAGAACGGCTCATGTCTTATTTCCTTCTATCCTTAACGATAAACTTATTAGTAATCTTGGACTTCTTGCGAGTCTTGTAACCTTTAGCCTTTTGACCCCACGGACTCTTCGGATGCTCATTCGACTTCGACTTCGCTTCACCACCACCCATCGGATGGTCAACCGGGTTACGAACGATAGCGCGGGTAATCGGACGGCGCCCCAACCAGCGCGTTTTACCAGCTTTACCGTAAACTAAGTTTTCATGCTCAAGATTTGAACACTGCCCGATCGTTGCATACGCATTTACGGGAATCAAACGAACTTCGCCTGACGGCATTTTCACGTGCGCATAAGCACCTTCTTTTGCGAGAATCTGCGCCATGCCGCCCGCCGCGCGTACAAGCTTTCCGCCGCGACCGGTGAGCAATTCAATATTATGAATAGGAGAACCTTCCGGAATACGGCTCAACGGCAAATGGTTGCCCACTTTCACTTCTGCATCAGGACCGCTTACAATTTTTTCTCCGACTTTCAAACCGTCCGGACAAATAACATAGCGCTTTTCGCCATCTTCATATTGAACAAGCGAAATACGCGAGCTGCGATTGGGATCATACTCAATCGTCAAAACAGTCGCTGGAACACCAAAACGCTCACGACGATAATCCAAAATGCGGATACGGCGCTTATGTCCGCCTCCACGACCACGCTTGGTGATGTGACCATGATTATTGCGTCCGCCAGTGGAGCGCTTATCTAAAGTCAACGCCTTATGCGGTCTGTTTGCGGTTAATTCCGCAAAGTCAGCAACCTGCTTGTATCTTCCTGACGGCGTAATTGGTCTAAATTTTGTCAAACCCATATTTTTTCCTAATCCTTCTTGTCCGAGTATTACTTGGTGAAATCAATCTTTTCGCCCTTTTGGAGCGTGACGGTTGCTTTTTTCCAGCTTGCGGTAAGACCGGGCTGAGCGCGCAAACGACGCTGCTTTCCGTCATAATTAACCGTATTCACTTTAGTCACATGCACGTTGTAAAATTTTTCAACAGCGGACTTAATTTGTTTTTTATTGCTTGAACGGTGAACAACAAATGAATACTTGCCAAACGAAGTTGATTCACGGGTTGCCTTTTCAGTCACAAGCGGCTCTAAGATCACATCATACATGTGTAACTTCATAAATTACTTCGCCCCAACAATTCTTTGATCAATCACGGCAAGCGCTTCTTGATCAACCATTAAACGATCACGCTGTAAAACATCATACGCCGTAAAATTTCTTGCTTCCTTCACTTCAACCCACTCACGCATATTTTTTGACGCGCGGCGAACATTCTCTGTCATTTCTTTTACAACGCAAAGCGCGCGACGACCATCAAGCGGCTGAGCTTTAACCATATCTACCCACTCGCTTGTTTTGGGAGAGTTCATTTTGACCTCTTCCAAGACAACCAATTTCTTTTCGGCAGCCTTAAAACTAAGCGCTGAAGCCAAAGCTGAATTTCTCATTGACTGAGACAAATGAACAGAATAGTCGCGAGTCAAAGGTCCGAAAATAGTTCCACCTCCTCGCCACAAAGGCGAACGAGTTGAACCGGCGCGGGCACGTCCCGTACCCTTTTGACGCCATGGTTTCTTACCGCCACCGCTCACGTTGCCGCGAGTTTTTGTATGCGCTGTACCACTGCGTAAATTAGCGGCATAGCCATTGCGAACCAAATTTAAAAGACGCTCATTTACTCTGACTCCGAAAACCTTCGGATTCAAAACAACTTCGCTCTTTTTCTTTCCCTCTTTAGAGTAAAGGGGTGCTTTCATTTTTTTATCCTCTTAATAATAGTTCGGGTGAGACTTACTTCTTCTCTGACCCAGGCGCTTCGGTAGCAGCATCTGCCGGTTGGGTCGCAGACCCAGAGGCCGAACAACATAGCCAAGACTTAGCTTTGCCCTTTTTTAATGAATTCTTAATCACAACATATCCGCCGTTATGCCCGGGAATGCTTCCGCGGACAATCAAAACGCCCTGAGCTTCATCAGAGCCAACAACATAGCAATTCGATTTTGTGACGGTGTCGGTTCCCATATGTCCGGCCATTTTACGTCCACGATAAGTGCGTCCCGGAGTTGAGTTTTGTCCGGTAGAACCCGCTTCACGACCAAACTTAGATCCGTGAGCTGACTCTCCACCCTTAAAACCATGGCGCTTAATAACGCTCTGAAAACCTTTACCTTTTGAAATTCCGACAACATCAACATAGTCACCGGTTTCAAATTGTTTAACCGAAAGCTGCGCCCCCAACTGAACACCATCAACTTTATCTGTGCGAATTTCACGCGCAAACTGAAGCGCCTGTTCAAGTCCGGCTTTTTTGAGCTGGCCCATACGAGCTTTGCCCAAACGCTTTGCTTTAGCAGCGCCATAAGCAAGCTGAACAGCCTGATAACCGTCTTTCTCCTTAGTGCGAATTGCCGTGACATAGCAAGGAGAGCAATCCAAAACTGTCACAGGAACTTGACGACCTTCTTCGTCGAACACCTGTGTCATACCAACTTTTTTTCCGAGTAAACCGATCATTTTCTTTTCCTTTTATTATTGATGCGTCAAGCGCAGAGCAAAATAGATTACTGTTAAAGCTTAATTTGAACGTCCACGCCCGCGGGCAAGTCGAGCTTCATCAACGCATCCACTGTACGCGATGTCGGCTCTTCAAGCTCAATCAAACGCTTATGTGTACGAACTTCATATTGATCACGGGCCTTTTTATCAATCGTAGGACCGCGAAGAACCGTCGTCTTCCAAATATGCGTCGGAAGCGGAATCGGTCCAACAACCTTAGCGCCGGTGCGACGCGCTGTTCCAACGATTTCATGCACAGAAGCATCAAGAACGCGATGATCATATGCCTGAAGCTTGATTCTAATTTTT
>CAZSVD010000069.1:0-5700 GCA_964610145.1 uncultured bacterium
AACCGTAAATTGCTTTTTTTAAGTTTGGATGGGGTGAAGCAGCTTAAAAAGCAGGTTCAGGATTTGATCGATTATTATCGCCGCAAAAACAATCCCTTTTATCTCGATCTGGATTCCTCGGAGTCTGCCCCCGTGATTGACCCGATGTCGCTTCCGCTTGAAGAAAAGGTTTCGCGCATCGGCGGATTTTCGTCCAAAGACAAGAATTCTTTTATGCAGGTTGTGCTGTTGAAACCAAAACATCCCGTGGCAGATTTTTCAAAGACGGAAATCCTTTTCGAGGAAGTTAAATCCGCTTTTGGTGAGATCAAAAAGCTGTCGGCTCATCCCGTGACCATCGGGTTAACCGGCCCCTACCGGACGCGCTATGAAGAATATAAGACCATTAAACGGGATCTTCAGCGAACAGGCACCATCGCCCTCATCTTATTATTTTTGGTTAATATCATCGCATTTCGTAATATTCGTTCGATTGTTTACGCGTATCTGCCGCTTGCCATCGGCACAATTTGGATTTGGGCTTTTACGGAAGAGACGATCGGGTATTTGAATCTGATCACTGCTTTTCTGGCCGCTATTTTATTTGGAATGGGTGGGGATTATACCTATCACATTTTGACGAGCTTTGAAGAAGATTACAGGCTAACCGGCGATCCCAAGAAGGCGATTGAAGTGACTTGTACGGAAATGTGGAGCCCTTTGTGGTCAAGTATGTGGACCACCGCGGTTGTTTTCTTTGCGATGATTATCAGTCAATTCGAAGGATTTCGTCACTTCGGAATCATTGCCGGATTTGGAATTATCATTTCCTTTGTGATTGTTCTTTTTGTTCAGCCCAGCCTCATTTTTATTGTTGAGAAATATTTCCCCATGAAGCGCCGTCCTCTGAAAACCGGAGGTCAGGTTTCAAGACCGCTTGTGAGCGGTATCATTATCGCAGGAATTATTTTTACGATTTATTCCGGATTTCAAATTCATAACGCGACCTTTGACTATAATTTTAATGATCTTCAGGCGAAGGATGATGACTCGATTGAACTTGCCGAAAAAATTGGAAGTCATTTCGGAGTTCATCTTACGCCGGTTGTTTTTATGACGCCCAACCGGGAAATTGCGTCGCAGCTCGCAACCAAGATTAACCACTATATTGAAACGCACCCCAAGAGTTTGTTTGATTTTGCCGCGGGTGTAACGTCGCATGTTCCGCGCAATCAAAATGAAAAAATAAAAGTCTTAAGTGAAATTAAAACCATCGTTGATAAATATAAGACGGTCATCGATAAGCAGGACGCGGATTCTAAGAAAAAATTTCAGCTGCTTGCGGAGCAATTACAGCCTTCTCCATTTAGCGCAAAAGATCTTCCGAGTCAGATTGTCAGTCAATATGAAGGACATGATCACCAGATTTCAACTGTGTTTGTTTATCCTGCGGTGCGCATTTTTAACGGGCAAGTCGCGGCAAAATTTATTGAGGAGGCGCGCAGTTTTCCGGTGCCTTACGGTGTCCGCGTCGCTGGCGAGCCGCTGATTTATGTCGACATTTTAGCCTTGCTCGCTAAAGATACGCCCGTTGTGCTTTGGATCAGCGCTTTGGTTGTGTTTATGCTTGTGCTATGGCACTTTAAGCGTTTGGATCATGCGCTTTGGGTGCATGCGCCGCTGGTTGTCGGCGGTCTCTGGATGATGGGAATGATGAGTCTCGCCAATCTCAAGTTTAATTTTTTCAATATGCTTATTATTCCCGGAATTTTGGGAGTCGGCATTGATAATGGAATTTATATTTTTGACCGCTACAAAGAGCGGAAAAACGAAAACTTTTTTGAAACGATGCGCAAATCGATGAAGGGTGTTCTTTTGTCGTCCGCGACCAATATTTCAGGTTTTGCGAGCATCATGTTTGCGTCGCACCAGGGAATGGCCTCGATGGGCAAGCTGGGTGTGTTTGGATTCTTGGGGTGCTTATTGACTTCCGTTTTCTTCATTCCCGCGCTGATTGAATTTTATGAATTCAAATATGCGCATCTTTTTCAGCGTGGCGGACGGAAGTAAGTTTTTTACGGTTCGGCGTTCTTCAGCTTTTCTTCACCGTTTCTTCGAGTAAGTCGAGCTCATTCAAAAGAACAAAATAGCCCACCTGAATTGAACCATCCGGATAACGGACTAAATGTTCTTTGTTTGTATCTTCTGAACGCCAAACATATTTCTTTAAAAAAAGGCGCGTATCTTGTCCCTTCTTATAACGATTACGCATTAGCCACATACCGCCGCGGTAAGCTTCCACCCAGCTGTACCAGTTTCCATCGTGAAAATATTCCAGGTTTTTAGGAGCGTCTTTCAGGCGGGCAAAAAGATATTGCTGTTTATTCACTTCCGATTTGGGGCTGGCCAAATAAGTTTTGAAAGCAACCGTATTATTAATAGGAACTTCAGCTAAATAAACTTTCTGTCCCTTGGCATCGACGCCCTTAAGATTAGCGGCAAAGGCATGGCCTAAACCAAGAAGGGTGAGTGACACAGCTAAAAAAACCGAAATAAGAATTTTATTTTTACGCATAAGTAAGCTCCGTTATTTAGAATAAAACCGCGTGATTATAAAAGAGTCCTGCGTCGCATCCAAGTCTTTTGATTTTGGGCTCAATCGGGCTTGTTCCGCTACTGAAGTATCGATATAATTTGCCGGCTTTTTAATCGAAAGGAATTCTAATATGTCATCTATCTCCGCTCAGGTTCGCCGGCTTCCGTTGCATGCCCGCCATATTGAAAAAAATGCCCGCATGGGTCAGTTCGGCAATTGGGAAGTACCGCTTTATTACACAAGTATTTTGCAAGAGCATCAGTTAATCCGTAATAAAGCCGGGTTGTTTGATATTTCGCATATGGGCGAGTTTTTTGTTTCGGGTTCTTCTGCTTGTGAGTATTTGAATAAAATTTTGCCTCGTTCGATTGATCAAATGCAAATCGGACAGGCTTGGTACATGCCGCTTGTGAATGATCAGGGTGGAATGGTAGATGACATCATTGTTTATGCCAAAGCAAAAAATGATTATCTGGTGATTGTCAATGCGGGTAACGTAGATAAAGACCGCAAGTGGTTTGAAGACCATTTAATTTCCGGAGTGAACTTCAAAGATCGATCCGATGAATTTGGTTTGCTGGCTTTGCAGGGGCCGGCAAGTGCCGCAATTTTGAGCGAAGCTTTTGGACAGTTTTATACCCAGCTTAAAAATTATTCTTTTGCGGCTTTTGGCGAAGGAATGATTGCGCGTACGGGTTATACCGGAGAAGACGGATTTGAAATTATGGTGCCCAATGCCAAGCTTGACGAGATGTGGCAGCTCTTGATGCGTGTCGGCGCCAAGCACGGCCTCGAACCTGTCGGCTTTGGCGCGCGTGATACGTTGCGGCTTGAGGCTGCCATGCCGCTTTACGGGCATGAGTTAAGCGATGAGATTTCTCCGGTTGAAGCCGGTATTTCGATGTTTATCGATTGGCAAAAAACAGGCGATACGGCTCGCGCGATTTTAAATCAAGTGAAGACAAAAGGGCCTGAGCGTAAGCGTATTGGTTTTGAACTTGTGGGGCGAGGTATCGCCCGCGAAGGCGCTGAAGTCGTCGTGAAGGGCAGAAAGACCGGTTGGGTTACCAGCGGCTGTCCGTCTCCGACACTTGGAAAAACGATCGGAATGGCTTATGTGAGCGCTTCCGATGCGGTGATAGGCAATGAAATTGAAATCCTCATTCGCGGCAATGCGGTGCCGGCAAAAATCGTAAAACTTCCATTTTACAAACGCAAGTAATGGAATATAATCTCGATCTCGCGCTACCTGTAGCGTTGAGGCAGTTTTAATCCCTTTTACGGCGACCCAAGGAGCTTTTCATGAACTTTCCTGAAAATCTGAAATATACAAAAACACATGAATGGATTTCGGTCAGTGGTAATACTGCCAAGGTGGGGATTACGGAATACGCTCAAAAGGAAATTTCCGACGTTGTTTTTGTGGAGCTTCCGAAGGTTGGATTTGCCGCGCAAAAAGAAAAAGGCGCCGCAGTGGTTGAGTCTGTGAAAGCCGCTTTTGATATTTATGCTCCGGCATCGGGCAAAGTCACAAACGTGAATAAAGAGCTTGAGTCCAATCCCGGTTTGGTCAATCAGGATTCCTACGGTTTAGGTTGGTTTTTTGAATTAGAGCTTTCCAATTCCGCAGAGCTTGGATCCCTGATGACGGCCGCGCAATATTCGTCGCATCTTCAGACCTCAGCGCATTAATTTTAGAATATGCATTACCATCCGATTACTAAGGAAGACGAAGCGCTTATTCTGAAAGCCGCCGGTGTTTCCTCTTTTGATGATTTGATCAAAGGCATTCCTGCGAATTTACGTTATCCCAAAATGGATTTGCCCAAGGGGATGAGTGAGATGGAAGTTCAAACTCTCATCCGTGAATTCGGAAACAAAAATCTTTCTACAAAAACCATTTCTTCTTTTTTGGGCGCGGGAAGTTACGAGCACTTTGTGCCCTCGGTTGTTTTTGAAATTCTTTCACGCAGCGAATTTTTAACGGCTTATACACCGTATCAGCCGGAAGCATCGCAGGGAACGCTTCAAGCTGTTTTTGAGTATCAGAGTTTAATCGCGGAGCTTACAGGTCTTGATGTTTCGAATGCTTCGCATTATGACGGCGCCACTTCGCTTGCCGAGGCTTGTATTTTGGCGGCGAGGCACACAGGACGTGGCGGAGTGCTTGTAGCTTCGACCGTGCACCCGCATTACCGTGAAGTTTTGCAAACATATCTTTCAGCCGCTTCATTTCAGTTACATCTTTTCTCTGCGCCCAAGGCTCAACCGAAGCCCAATTTCGCCCTTGATCGTCAAGAGCTTGAAAAATCGGTGAATGACGGAATCGCGGCTGTCGTGATTCAGTCGCCGAATTATTTTGGGACCGTTGAAGATTTAACTGGTCTTGCTGATTTTCTGCACGCGCGCGGTGTGCTTTTGATTGTGGTTGGAAATCCGCTTTCCATGGGCGCTTTGAAACCGCCCGGCGAATGGGGTGCTGATATTGCCGTGGGTGAAGGGCAGCCGCTTGGAATTCCAATGAGCTTTGGCGGACCCTATTTGGGTTATTTTGCGGTCACGCGTGATTTAATGCGAAAAATTCCCGGGCGCATTGCCGGGTTGACGGAGGACGCGAAGGGAAATCGTGCGTTTGTATTAACTTTGCAGGCACGCGAACAGCATATTCGCCGCGAAAAAGCGCTTTCGAACATTTGCACTAATCAGGCACTTTGCGCTTTGGCCGCGACGGTTTATATGACCTTAATGGGCAAGGAAGGTATCCGTGAAGTCAGCGAGCTCAATATGGATCGCGCTTCTTATTTACGCGAGCAAATTTCAAAAATCAAAGGGTTTAAAGTTGATTTGAATCAGCCGATTTTTAATGAGTTTGTGGTGTTTTCAGATAAACCGTTTGCTCAAATTGAGGCGGCATTGCTTAAAAAAGATATTTTTGTTGGAGTTGCGCTCGAAAAAGATTATCCCGAAATGAAAAACGCGTTTTTGGTTTGCGCGACGGAAACCAAATCCAAAGAAGCTTTAGATGCGTTCGCGGAGGCGCTTTCACAATGTTAATTTCTAACGACTCCCGATTAAGTTTTGAAAAGAGCCGTGCCGGCCGGCGCGGAGCTTTACTTCCGAATGAA
>CAZSVD010000070.1:0-5920 GCA_964610145.1 uncultured bacterium
GTGCCCTGTGAGACCGTAACGCCGTTCTCAAACTCCACGAGCTGCCAATAAACAGAAACCTCGGACATGGGCAGACGAGGAATTTCTTTTGCTTTACCCTTGGGCGTTGTCTCAATCGTTTCAACCTTTTCATCAAGCACCTCTGGCTTCTTATCATCTTTCTTGATTTCATCGCCTTCAGAACGTTTAATACTGAGAGTTCCGGCATCCGCAAATGAATATGAAAAATGAATATGCGCACCATCTCCCGGAAGGATCTCAGCGGCTACGGGTGATAAAAAGACAACGGCGGATTTGTACTGCATATGGGGAACCGCAATTCTCTTTTGGTAGACATTCTTTGAAAAAAGCGTGACGCCGCGGGAAACTTTAACACCATCTTTAAACTCGGCCACAGACAAACTGACCTCAAGATCAGAACCATTGCTTTGTCGAAGCAACCTTACGGTATAGCGGTCAATAAAGTATGCGGCAATATAATCAGCCGACTCATGATCACCCAAAGTCTTTACCTTCACGCTGCAGGTCAGCAAAGATTTATCAGGATCTACAGGTGTTTTCAAGGCCACATCCACGCTCATTTCTGTGGAGGATATTTCGGCTTTTAAATACTGCACATGATTAATCTGAAAAGCCTCAACATTTGAAATGCAACACAGCGCACCCAAAATGTGAATTATCCCGACTATTAAAATAAAACGTTTAAAGGGAAATGAAATCATTCTATTCATTCACCGGAAATAAGCCTGCTGTTTTCAACTTCATCGAACTCAAGACTGACGAGCTTTCTGTCAAGCACAGTGGCTTCGATACGATTATCTCCCTTATCGGTCTTTCCTTCACGAACACGCCGAGTTTCAACATAATGCGCAATAACTTCTTCTCCTGTCTTAATATCATCCCAGCGTCGCTTATGAATCAAGCGGATATCGGGGTTTTTACTAAAACCAATCTCTTGCTCAACGCCTTTCTTATTGTCATTATAAATGAGAGCGATATAGTTCTCTTGAACGGAACCAACAACCGCCAGAATATCCCCATCGATCTTTTCTGTCTTCTCATAATAATTCATATAGGCGCAGATATGAATGATCAACAAAATTACGATACAAGTGAGATTGAATACTACCTTCCAAAGCGGAGAGTCAAAATGCAAAAAAAAAGCCCCTCCTAACGAGGGGCTTTTTTTATTCATCCCAGGCTGGGACACAGATTTACTTCTTCTTTGACATCCACCAAGGCAACTTAGTTTCCTTTTTGGGAGCCTCTTCCTTTTTAGGTTCAACCTTAGTCAAGTCCTCTACCTTGTCAGCAGGAGCGGCTACCGCTTCGGGTGCGACAGGAGCTGCGGGCGCAGCCTCAGTAACAGTTTTCTCATCTGCCTTTTCTGCAGCGACTTCAGTTACCGCAGTCTCAGTTTTATTAGCATCGGTTGCTGCCGCATCAGCAGCAGGCGCTGCTTCTGCGGGGGCAACTGTTTCCGCGACAGGCTCAGGCTGAGGCTCAACGCGCTCCGCAGGAATTTCAGCAGCTTCACCCGCTTTTTCTCCGCGGAATCCAAAAGTTGTCGCGGCTTCTTTAGCCTTTTGAACACTAATCACGCCACGAATTTTACCTTCGACAATTTCACCGCGCCAAAATGCTACGCCGTTGTCTGTGTCGCGCTGCATAGTTTCAAAAACAGGAACACCATCATCACCAACAGTTAATGTATAGTTCGAGGTGCCGTAACCTTTCTTAGCTAAACCATCTGAAGACATTTTTCCGTCTTTAAAGATGACCGTATCTTTCACAATCTTGCGATCTTCTTTCTTCCCCGCAGTGGGTGAAACCTCTAAATTCCAGGTGAATCCATTTAATGTTTTTTGTGCCTCCGCGGAAATCTTTTCAATTTCTTCCGGCTTGAGCGTACCTTCCGCAAAAAGAGGCTGAAAAGTAAATGCTGTTAAAAGCAATAAAAGCCCCAACAAGGACTTGCAGATATTTGAAGTACCAATTTTCATGTTCGAACTCCTTCTTATATGATTCCAGTAAAACTTGCTTATTCTCGCAGACCGTCCTTCTAACGTCAATCCCGTCATAAATAGGACGATTTGGAGTGGTTTTTATTCGATCTTATAGACAAACTAACTTATCTTCTCTTCAGCACGGAGGGCTTTTATCGATGTAATAAAGCTTTCGACCCAACTTCTATCTTCTGCTTTTGGGTTATATTCCAAATACTTCTTAAAGTACTCAACGGCCTTTACGTTGTCCTTATAAAAATCAGCGTAAATCTTACCCAAATTAAAATAGGAAGATGCATCATCTTTGCGCAGCTCAATGGCTCTTGCAAACTCAATTCCCGCATTTCGAAAATCTTGATTTTTACTTAATAACACTCCCAAGTTGTAATGCATATCAGCATTCTCACGTCTCAGACCGTCTCTTTCCTTGACTGCATCCATCAATCCTTGAGGCGCTGAAACGACCGCATCCGCTTTGCTTTGTGGAATATTTTTAAGCGCCTGATTCTCATCCGCTAAGGTTTTATTGAGTTTTTGAAGCGATTCAACCTGGCTAGCCAAATCCTTACTGTCTATTTCCATATTGGCAAATTTTTCATCCAAATCTGATTTTTCTTTTTCCAAAGTTTCGATCTTTTTAGAAATTTCATCTTTATCAGAATTTGCCTTTTCAAGCTTCGCCTTTACTTCTCGCAACTCATCCAGAACTTTATTTTTATCTTCGTAAGCAGCTTTAACCTGAGCCAGAATATTATCGCGATCAGCTCGTAAAGCCTTGTATTCCTTTTCGATCACCGACCAGTCTGCCATCGGATCAGCTGATTCCGGCTTCTTATCTTGAGCCATGACAAAGGTTGGTCTACATAAAAAAATAAGGAGGATGCCTGCAAGGAAAAGTGTATTTTTCCGATTCAGAAATATAATTCCTTGAATACTCATAAATTAAACAGCTGCCTTCCCTGAATCATAACTGCGGTAATCTTTCATTTGACCACCAAAATGCTCTTCATCCCCGGTAACAAGTCTGTCGCCTTCAACAATATGAGGAGTAATGAAAATAATCAGCTCTGAAACCCCATTATTGGTTCGCTTTTTCTGAAAGGCGGCTTTTCCGATAAGCGGTATTTTGCTGACACCCGGAACTTCATCATTGTCCTGACGGTCTTCGCTTTTTCTCAATCCGCCAATAATGCATGTTGCTCCATCTTTGACTAACACCTTTGTTTCCGCAATCGACGTATCCACAATCGGAATTGAGTTTCCACTTTGCGTTGACAAAAATCTCGTTACGCTGCTCACCTCAGGCAAAATATTCATTTCAACAAATCCGTCCTGAGTGATGCGCGGAGTCACGGTAAATTTAATACCCACATCAATAAATTCAACCGCTTCCGCGGTTGTTGCTGTTGAAGTTCCGGTCGTTGTGGTGGTAGTAACATACGCTTCACGCGTACCTACGTGAATTTTTGCCTGCTGGTTCTCCATCACCATCAAACGAGGCTTTGAAATGATTTTTGTTTCGCCCAAAGTCCGCAGATAACGAAAGAGCTCATAGCCCTGCGTATTTGTCGTTGAAAAAACAAGATCCCCAAACTGCTTCCCAAACGGACCGTTTTTTGACAATCCAAACTTAGAACCGAGTGAAATCGGTGTTACCGCGGGAACTTCAGAGCCGGGCGTGGTTGCATCAGTCGCATTCCGAAAATCACCCACCCTGTCAACACCATTGAATTTTAAATTTGTAAAAACCTTATCCCAATCAATCCCCGAATCTAAATCGTTATTAAGAGAAACCTTAACAATTTTTGCATCAATCATAACCTCTCGACTCTTTCGATCTAAGGCTAAAATCGTACGCTCAACTTCTTCCATACGATCCGAGAACGTTTTAACGATTACTTGATTGGTTCGTTCGTCAGCCTTTATCGTACCAAGCTTATTTGTTTCAAACTCAGCCTTCAGCTTTTCTTCAACCTCGGTCGCCTTGGCATATTTCAAATCAAAAATTCTCACTAGCCCTTTTTGCTCGAGAACGGCGAGGGATTTTTCCATTTCCGCCACTTTTTCGCGGGTGTCCACAATCATAATTGTTCCTGAATGCTCATCAACAAGCAATCGTCCGATTGAACTTTTGAGTGCATCTAAAAGATTGAAAGCCATTTCAGGCATCGCGTATTGAAGACGGAAAGTCTTCACGACGCGTGTGTCCGCAAAACGCTCGCCATGCAAATCTTTATATTCAGCTTCTGTCATAACGTAATAAAGTTCTCCGCGCTTTTCGTACGCCAAATTATTACTGCGCAAAACAATATCGAAAACATCATGAATCGGAACATTAGTCACAAATAAACTCACGCGCCCCGCAACATTATTACTAATAGACATATTAAGCTCGGCTTTTTGAGCAAGATATTTCAATACGTCAGCAGCCTCGGTTGCCCGAAACTCCAGAGAAACTAGCGTGTCCATACCTTTCGCAGTTGATTCGACAGCGGGTGCAGGAGCAGCTCCGGCATCCGCAACGGGAGTTGACGGCGGCGTGGGAGGATTTTGAGCCCAACCGTTAGACACAAAGGAAGTCATGATCAAAAATAAAAAAGCAACAATACTCAATTGAAACTTCAAATCAAAAGTATTGGTTTTAGGCAATCTCAACATCTTCACCTTCATAAGTCAGAACAACTGTATCATGCCTGATTTCTTTAACCTTCATATCATTAATCATATCCCCGGCCTTCACAAAAAAAGTCCGTTTTTGTTCAGTATTTTCAACAATCGCATCAGGAACAGGTCCGCGATTAATTCCAACCACCGCAAGCCCCTTAGCCATTTCTGCTAACTTTTGGCTTGCCGAGGGCCCACGAACAGGCTCTTCGACCTTTACTTCCTCCGCGGCACCGGTAAAAGGATTGGGATTTTGCATGGCGTCAACATAATGATTTTCAGGTTGCAGCTTTTCTTCCAAGGCCGCATTCACACTATCTTTTGCGGATGCAACAATACGGCTTTTTGCCTCAAACAACTTATGCTTGAACGGAGACTGCTGATGCACCAAATCAAAGATAAAATAAATACCGAAACATGCCAGCCCAAACCATAGTACCGCGCTTGCAATTCGCATTAACCTTAAGGTCAAATCGGATTCGCGGGCAACGGGACGAGAATAATTTTGCGCCAGCCAAGTCCGTAAAATTTTAAACAGACCAAGCCCCTTGTTCGCTCCCAAAGACATAGAAGCGCTGCGCGCCTGCCCCTTCTCGATTACACGAAGGAGCCGCTCTTCTGCAATATCCTTGTCGGGGTCCATCCGACCTCCATTTCTTGTTGAACCAATTCACGAATAACTTCTCCGCTCACCAGACTCTCGTCGCGCATCACAATGTAGCGCAAAGCACGGTGACAAATCAAAGAAATACGCCGCGGATAGCCCTGAGTATACTGATGAATCTCCCGAATAGAATCTTCGGAAAAAAGAGGCGTACGCGAACAATACCCCGCCTCACGCAGGCGAAACTCAATCATCTGCTTTGTTTCTTCAAGCGAAAGCGGCTGCAAAATATATTTCAAACTAATGCGATCATTTAAATTCGGCATAGCTTGAAGCAAAGGAAGCAATTCCATTTGCCCCAAAAGAATCAGCTGAAACAGCTTCGTTTCGTTGGTCTCAAAATTCAGAAGAATCCGCAAAGCCTCAAGCGAAGAAGGTGTTAACTTATGCGCCTCGTCGATAATCAATGTAACGGTTTGACCTTCAACGATACCCTTCTGGTACAAAAATCTTTCAAGCCCTTCGGAATAATCCACCATGGTTGGATTCTTAACCGTCATTTCAATTCCGAGTCGACGACAGAGCGCGTCAAAAAAAAGTTCTTCAGAGTGATAAACAGGGTTAAGAATAATATGAAAAAGAAATC
>CAZSVD010000071.1:0-4467 GCA_964610145.1 uncultured bacterium
GTCAAAAATATCGGCGCCTATTCTTCCGCCAGCGCAACGCCCAATTTTAATGGCTTTCCGCCTGCTAAAATTGTCTTAATTTAATCTTCGGCCGGGCATAGGAAGGCTCGCAGTTATCCCTGAATTTCCGATCGCATGGGGACCGTTCATTTGTTACAATACCCCTTCATTTAACAGGGACTTTATGAGCAAAATAATTCACTTTCATAAAATGCAGGCATCAGGGAATGACTTCGTTGTTTTAGATCAACGTAAGAAGTCGATTGCCAATCTTCGTGCTTTTGCCGCCAAAGTTTGTCCGATTCATACCGGAATCGGTGCGGACGGTGTGCTCGTAATCGAATCGTCCCAAAAAGCGGATTTCCGGGCGCGTATTTTTAATGCTGACGGAAGCGAAGCCGAAGCTTGCGGAAACGGGTTTCGCTGTGTCGGACGCTTCGCGCGTGATATTTTGAAATTTCCATCACGTATGCAATTTGAATCGGTTTCAGGGTTGATTTCCGCGGAAGTAAAAAAAGAAAAAGTGCGCGTGCAGTTAGTTCGTCCGCGTGTGCTGGAAGAAAACGGCGGGGTTTCCGTCTGCGGCGAAGATTTTGATTATGATTTTTTTAATACCGGCGTTCCGCATGTGGTGATTTTTCAGGATCGTTTGGAAAAAGCCAATGTGTTTGAATGGGGGCGGGCGATCCGCACGCACAAGAAATTTGCTCCGGCGGGAACCAATGTGAATTTTGTTAAGCACCGCGGCGGTTCTAAAATCACCGTACGGACTTATGAGCGCGGTGTTGAAGATGAAACATTAGCTTGCGGCACGGGATCAACAGCATCCGCGCTTGCGGCAGTTTTAAAATTCAACGTGAAGTCTCCGGTTGAAGTTTTAACGCGGGGCGGAGAAGTTCTAAAAGTTTCTTTTGAGTTTGACGAGGCCGGACGCCCGCTGAAAGCTTTTCTTGAAGGCGGAGCGCACGTTGTTTATGAAGGGAAAATAAAACTATGAGCAAGAAGAATATAAAGTTGCAGGGTTCGATGGTGGCGCTTGTGACGCCGCTTAAAAATAATCAGGTGGATGAAAAAGCTCTCAAAGGCTTGATTGATTTTCAAATCAAAAACGGTACGGATGTGATTATTCCCTGCGGCACCACCGGGGAATCGTCCACGCTTTCTCATGAAGAGCATCGTTTTGTGATGAGCTTTGTGGTGGATTATGTGAACGGACGCGTGCCCGTGGTTTGCGGCGCGGGATCCAATAATACTGCCGAATCTCTTGGGTTGATGCAGTACGCTAAAAAAATCGGAGCAGACGGCGCGTTAGTCGTGACACCTTATTATAATAAGCCGACACAGGAAGGTTTGTATAAGCATTATGAACATTTGGCGCGCAAAGTCGATTTGCCGCTGATTTTGTATAACGTTCCGGGGCGTACCGGGGTTTCACTTGCTCCCGATACAGTGGCGCGGCTTGCAAAATTAGATACGGTTGTCGCGATCAAAGAGGCTAGTGGAAGCTTGGCGCAAGTCGATCAAATTCAACAGCGTTGTGATTTGCCGATTCTCTCCGGAGAAGATTCGCTGACTTTTCCGATGATTATGCTTGGTGCCGTCGGAGCGATTTCAGTGACGGCGAATATTGTTCCTAAATTGCACAGCGATATGGTCCATGCCGCGATGAAAGGTGATTCCGCTAAAGCCAGAGCTTTACACCGCAAACATTTGGATTTGGCGCAGGTTCTCTTTATTGAAACTAATCCGGTTCCTGTCAAAACCGCGCTCGCTTTGATGCGTAAACTTGAACTTGAATTTCGTCTTCCGCTTTGTCCAATGCAAAGAGCCAATGAAGAGAAATTAGCAAACTCACTTAAAAAAATGGGGCTGATCAAATGAGCCGTTTTACCGGTGGGCACAAAGTGACCAACATTGTAATGACCGGCGCTTGCGGGCGCATGGGGCAGTCCATTCTTAAGTTGGCCGCGCAGGACAAAAATTTTCAGATTTTTGGTGGTGTGGAGCAAAAAGGACATCCGGATTTGGGGCGAGATATCGGTGATGTGCTCGGTTTTAAAAAAACGGGCGCTCAGCTTATCTGTGATGTGGTGCAGGCTTCCAAGGGCGCGGATGTCATTATTGATTTTACGCATCCTTCAAGTTTGGACAAACATATTGCCGCTGCGACAAAAAACAAGACCGGGTTGGTGGTGGGAACTACCGGACTTACAGATGCGTACCGACGTAAGCTAAAACTTGCTTCCAAAAAAATTGCGATTGTGCAGTCGCCGAATATGAGCGTGGGCGTTAACTTGCTTTTTAAACTTACGGAGCTTGCCGCGGAGGTTTTAGATGAAAGTTACGATATGGAAATCTCGGAAATTCATCACAAGCTTAAAAAAGATGCTCCGAGCGGAACGGCCGTAAAACTGCTTGAAATTCTCGCCGAAGTAAAAAAGCGAAATTTAAAAACCGATGCGGTTTATGGGCGTGAAGGTGAAGTTGGCGCCAGAAAGCAAAAGGAAATCGGTTGTTTTGCGCTTCGTGGCGGTGATGTCGTCGGCGAACATCATGTTTTTTTCTTTGGTGCGGGTGAGCGGGTGGAGCTGGTTCATCAGGCAACTTCCCGTGATGCTTTTGCGAAAGGTGCCCTGGTTGCCGCACGCTTTTTGAAAGGTAAAACACGAGGGCTTTTCACTATGCAGGACGTGCTTGGCATGGCATAATAAGCCGTCATGGTGAATTTTTTTTAATCGTCCGCGCGCATATCCGGAATGAAAAAATATTTCTGCTTTTCGATCGTTTTGGTGAGCACGCTGTGCACTCTCTTTTTCGCGCCCGCTTCTTTGCGGGCGCAGACCTCTTTTTCGGATAATGCTTCTGATCTTAAACCCGCAGATATCAAAAATTTAGATAAAGAATTAGAAGCTGCGATGTCGAAAGAAAGTAAGGCATCGGCTTTTCCCAAGACCGGATCTGACGCCGCTGTAAAAAAAGCCAAAGCGAAAGAACCTCCCAAGCCCAATCTTTTCGCAAAAACTTTTTTTGCGGCACCTTCCAAAAAATCCGAATCTATCGCCACAAATGTACAGGGGTTTACTGTGGTGCATACGCCTTCCCGAAAAATGGACGCGGAATATGCCGTCATTACGGACTTTGGCGGAGAAGTGGTCAAAACGCGTTATCTAAAAGGTCTCAAGAATATGGATGACGTGAATGATTACATTCAGAAAAATTTGGAAACCTCGGAAGACGGGAGAGTTGAAATCCGGAAAATGGCATTACCGGGAGAAGGCGGCGCGGTTTTTTATTGGGTGGGAGATAAAGCCTTTCAGTCTGAGGCAGAGGCCCGAAAATGGATTGCGGATGTGCGGCAGAATGTGACCGCTTCCGGAGGAAATTTTGACAGTATGGTCGACGAAGCGCAGGCTCCCGTCGAGGTTGAAGGCGAATATGTAACCCAGTTTGACGGCGGGTTGATTTCAAATCAAAAAAAAGAAGAAGACATGATTTTGAAATGGGCCGATCAAATGGATTTGGGAGAAGAGCTTTTCGGTCCGTTTCAGGGCGATTCCGCGGGGCAGCCGATGACTTGGCAATCTTTCGGTGAAGGTTCTTACCGTAAGACAAACCTTGAAGACAATAAATATAATAGTGTGACCAGCTACTGGACAAACCGTATTGCTTTTCGCGGAATCCGTTTTCCGCTGAATACAATAGATCCGTACTTGGAAGAAACGACTTCTATGGAAGCTGTGCCCGAAGACTTTAAGAGTCATGAGACTGTTTTTGTCGGGGTGGAATGGCGCCCGCTCGCGCGTAACCATTGGCTTATGAATTACCGTCCGCTTGGAAATATCAAACTGTTGGAATTTGTGCGTAATTATCGTTTTTATTTTCAATATGGTGATCGCCGAAATATCAAAGATGAAATTCAGTCGAAAGATTGGGATTATCAGACCGGAGTGCAGATTTTTTATGAGTTTGGCGTTGAGTTGCCCGATCTGAAGAAGCCTGCTCCCGAAACATTTTCTGAATATCTCGAAGAATATGTTTGGGGAGAGTACTTTGCGGACTATCACTGGGCGCGCACGGATTTCAGCACCGATAAAAATTCTCGCGCCATTACCATGGGTGACTCGCTGATGCTGGGCTTGAAGATGCCCGGTATTCCGCTTCCGGATAATCCGATCAATAATGAAATCGCGCTGATGCCTTATTTGCACTTCAATCACACCTGGACGGATAACCATTCTTTTCATTATCAAAATTATTATTATTTGGGCGCGGGCGTGCGCTGGATGCCTTTTAATACATGGCGTCATAAAGAAAATGAATGGCTCTCAAAAATTAAAATTTTCGGTGAATGGATTGCTATCGGCAAAGCTCAATATGTAAAGCATGACAGTTCCGAAGATCCGGAAGGGTTTGTTCGCAATGATTTGCGTTTTGGCGTGAGCTTTGCGAGCCGCCGTTATTAATTTG
>CAZSVD010000072.1:0-1525 GCA_964610145.1 uncultured bacterium
CAGATTAGAAATCTGTTGCTCTATCCAACTGAGCTACGGGCGCAAAAGAAATGATAGTTTGATGAACACATCGAATCACTGAAATAGAAGTGCATCGTAATTGATTCACAAATCAAAATCAACGGGATATGCTTGCCCGAGGAATAAACCTAAATTAAAAGAGAGGGACGCCTATAATCCTATTTATCCCCAAAAAGAAAAAGGCTTTTTTGCTGATTCTTTTGCGTTGATAGATACGGTTCCTGGCTTCTGCTGATTTGCCGGTGCGGACGGAGTCGTATTTTTGACAGAAGCGGAATTGCTTTCCTTGTTTTTCGTACCAGATTTTTCATCCTGAGAAGACTTATCCGCCATCGGTGCAGCCGGAACAAAATCTGATCCCTTCGGTATTTGAGGCAGACGGACTTTCTTTAATACATTTTCCGGAATAGACGGAGCATACTGAATTTTAATACCTTTTTTTAAGCCCGGAACAACATCAGTACCATTAACTGGAATCACAGGCACTTTAACCGGATCACGATAACCATAATCAACCTTAGGAATGACAACTCCCCCCGATGGCAAAGCTTTAAAAGAGGAAACTTTTTTTTGTTGGTTTCTGATCTGACTCAACGATCTTAGAGAATCAGAGACTTGATCGGTCTCGGCCGCATAGGCATTCACAGAAAGAGTTGCAGCAAAAAGGGCAACTGCATTCAAAAAAAAGAAGGCGTGTTTTTTCATGGTAAATTCCTTAATAAATAATTATCAAACAAGTGGATTCTGTATCGGCGAAAAACAACTAAAATTAAGCAGCCGCCTCAACCTTTCTCTTAAGCCTAATTTCTGTAATCAACGCTCTTAACAATTTATTATTGATCATCTCATCGACATTCACAATGTGATCTTTCGTGCCGCGCATAAAACTATCAACAAACTCTTTCACGCCGACTGCGGATGCTAATTGCAGCAAAATGTATTTTTCATCCATTTTTTGATTCAACTCTTTCAATTCAAAGAAAGTGCTTTCACCGAATGAGTGCCGATTAAGAATTGATTCGAGAACCTCTCCAACCTGCCGTAAATCTTCTCTGTGAAAGACAGGTACCGTGGAATCGCCACCCTTTCCGACCCCTATCTCATTCTTGAGAGCCGTAAGAATCTGCCCGCTGCCTAGCCCCTTAACCCCAACCTTGATAATATCAGCTTTAACTTGCTCAAATGCGTTAAATGTTTGACTTGAGCCAACAACCACAATGCGCTGCTTAATCTTTGCCATAGCTTCCCGCGCCAACAACGACCGAGCCTGACCTTCCAACACACCGCCCAAAATCTCAATATCTGCAGCGGAAAGATCATACTTTTCAGGGTTTCTCAGTGCGCCAATAATGGCAAACCGTAAATCCGCCTGAGCATGAAATCCGGCGGCAACCTCCCCGTTAAAAAGCGAAGCGGATAATTCAAACATTTGCGCGGAACGTTCATTCGCCAAAATTTCCGCTTCAAGCTTCATTCGCGCGGGATGCCCTGTAAGATCTTCAAT
>CAZSVD010000073.1:0-6274 GCA_964610145.1 uncultured bacterium
AGAATGATTCGAATGCTCTTTTCTTTTGGATGTATATTGACGCCGCGTTGAACACACTCACGTAAACGCAGCGTCTTTGCTTTTCGCTAAAATACATCAGCGGCTATTCTGAGGTGTAGATTGCGAAGATGCTTCAAATCAGCCAACCGGCTGTTTTTGTTCACGCCCGCCTTGTAAAATCAAAACTGAAATATTTTTTTAGTGATGGTTATAAAAACACCTAAAAGTGCAGCTTTATATATGAGGGGATTTCACGATGCGTAAGAAAAAACTAATTCTCACTTTGTTGTACCTGATGTTGCGTGTTGCACATGCTTATGCGTTTTCTGATTCAGAGAGCCAACTTCAGCAATTTTTGACCGGGATCGCGGATTTCCTGATTCGGGTGATTGGCCCGGGAATTCTTGTGATCGGAGTGTGTATGGGTGGAATCAGCATGGCGACAGGGAATGAGATGGGATTGCGGCGAGGGATTTTTGCCGCTCTCGGCGGAGCTTTAATCATGATGTCGCGGGCGATTCTTGATTTGATTCAACGATTGTCGGGGTTTTGAGATGAAGCCTGTTAAAACGCACACTTCGCTTGAGCGTAGAGAAAAAATGTTTGGTCTTGAGATAGCTGACTTTTTGGTTCTTGCGGTTCTTTACGCGGTTGTTTTTTTGGTTTCGACCAACATTTTTATCAATCTCGCGTTGGTGGCATCGGCTTATTTAGGCTTACGGCTCTATAAGCGCGGAAAGCCGCCGCAATACTCAACCATACTTCTTCGGTTTTTGCTGACACCCAAATTTTACACATTACAGGGGAAAGAAAGCGAATGATTGAACCGGCACGGATCAGAAATTTAATTCAAGCAAGGAGGGAAGTGCCTTTCTACAACCAAATTGACCTGCTTGAGATTCAAGATGATGTTTTGCTGGGTGTGAGCGGCAGTCTCACAATCGGCTTTATGCTGGAAGGCGTTCATCTTGCTTTTAAATCCAAACAAGAAATTGTCGCTCTTGTTCAGTTTTTGCGTCAGACGCTTGGGCATCTTCCGCAGAAAATTGAATTTCAATTCATTCTGAAACATAGACCCGGGCCCGGGAAGCCGCTTTCTGATTATCGCCGCTGTGTGAGATCTGCGGATGGTTTTTCAGCGGCGTTGCTTGACGCGAAAGAGGAATTGCTCCGCAGGGACTTGCTTTTCAACACGGAGCTTTATCTTTTTATTACAAAGTTTCACGGAGAGCAACCCAAACGAGCCAAGTTTGATCTCTTTGGGAAGAGAGCGGCGGAACTGCGGAAAGTAGACTTTGAGGAAAGGAAGCAGGAACTTCTTTTCGTCAAATCCTACTTCGATAACGCCTTCGGCAATCTTAAGTTGAAGATGATTCCCATGAAAGAAAAAGAATACAAAGTATTCTTCTACTTTCATCTGAATCCCTCTCGGGCAGTGAAGTTCCCATTAGGGCAGGCGGAAGAGCGGCCTGTGCATAACATCACATTGCGCTCCTCGCTGCTTTTTTCTGCACCGGTGGTTGAACATGAATATCTCTATCAGGACGGATATTTTTATCAGGGGATTAACTTGCTCCTTCCTCCTGAATATACCGAAATGCAGGGTTTGGGAAAGATGTTGGATCGGCTTGAGTTGCCTTATGACCTGATGCTTCGGGTGAATGTTCCTGATAATGAAAAAGAGCTGGATGCGCTTAAGACGCGGGCGAATATTTCCAAGACTTTTGGGTTTTTGGGAAGCTCTAAAAATTATGATTCGGCGCAGAAGTATCAGGAAATTGATTCGCTGATAACGGAGATTAAAGCGTCTTCTCAAAAATTGGCATATTACTCGTTTTCATTTTTGATTCGTGATCGGAGCTTTGTCGGGTTAAAGCGCAAGCAAGATCAAATCCTCGGAGCATTTCCCGTTTTAGGAAGCGCCGAAGGTATTGCGGATCATATGAATCATGATCGTCTCTTTTTATCGTTCTTACCCGGGCAAGCTTGGATGAACCCGAGGAAATATTTGATTCAAAGTGATGCGCTTGCGAATATTTTGCCTATTCAAATGGATTGGAAGGGAACGGATAAAGCGGGGTTTCTGCTCAAGTCGCGGAAACAAGAATTACTGAAGCTGGATTTATTTGAAAATGATTTGCCTGCGAAGCATGGGATTGTGGTGGGCTCAACGGGATCAGGCAAATCATTCGCAACGAATTATTTGCTCATGAACTATCTGCTCGAAAGTAATCGCAATCAATTGATTGTGATTGATGTGGGTAATTCTTATCGGCGTCTTGCGTCTTTCTTTGGTGGCGACTACTTCGAGATTGATCTTGGTCAGAATTACGCGATCAATCCGCTCCTCCCAAGAAATATGGTTTTTCATGCCGGAGAAGTGGATCACGACAGCTTGGCTTATTTGAGTTTGATTACGGAGAGGCTGGTTAAGGGGAAAGCGGATGAGGTTCTCACTAATTCGGAAAAAAGAATTATTGAGAAAGCATTGATCCAAGTTTATCAGGAAACGGAGAGACCGCTTTTGACAGACCTGATGAAGGTTTTAAAAACTCACACTTTTAACGATGAAGCTGAAAGAAAAAAAGCTTATGAATTTGCGAAGAACCTGAGCATTTGGGCGGAGGGGCGGTATGCGAAGCTGCTGAATCGCCAGGGAAATATCAATACCGTAAGCCGTGTCGTTGTTTTCGAATTGGGCAAGCTTGATGCCTATCCTGATCTTCAATCATTGATTTTTTTCATTATCCGCTCGGCGATTTCAAACAAGCTCTATCAGCGGGCTGTGAAGAAAGTCATTGTGATTGATGAGGGGTGGAGATTTTTCAGTGATGAAACAAGCTCGCGGTTAATCGAAGACCTTTATCGGACTGCTCGCAAAATGAACGGAATGGTTTTGAGCATTTCTCAAAGCCCTGAAGACTTTTTAAATACGAAAGCTGCCAACGCGATTATCAGCAACTCTTTTACCAAATACATTCTCAAGCTGAACAAGGGGCATGATCTCCTTGCTCGATTTGAGCTGAATGACACAGAAATTGAAGCAACACAGTCGCTTGTTTCTCGTCCCGGCCATTTTTCAGAAGTATTTATTAAGCATGGGAACAATTCCGCGATTGGAAGAATTGAGCCGACAGCAATGGAGTATTGGATTGCCACAACTGATCCGGTGGACTTTGTTCTAGAAGAGCAGATTCGGACTCAAAATCCGAAGTGGAGCTCATTTGAAGTTTTGAAACATTTAGCACAAAAATTTCCAAAAGGGGCGAGAGTGTCCTCTCCGTCCCGATGATTGATCCTGTCATGCGGGGGCCGTTTAACATGAGAACCATAAAAAAATTCGTGATGATTTGCGTCACAATGACTGTTCTCTCGGTCTCCGCACAGGCTCAACAAGTTGTTTATGACCCGGTAAACGCTCTCTATAACCAAATCAGAAACACCTTGATGGAACTTTACCATGTTGCGGATGTTCAAAACGCGCTTGAGCAAATTTTTCAGCTTAAACAAACCTTTGATGAGATTCAGAGATTTCATAGCGGCATTGACGAAATTCGTTCGCTTTTTTTAGGAGAGTATCAGCGTTTGGGGACATTCAATTTGACGAGTTTGGGGTATCAGCTTACGCAAACACAGCAAGATTTTTATGGATTGGTAAATGGATTTTCGGGAGCGCTGGATTATCGGGCTTATCTCAACAAGATTTTTGGGGAAGATCCGCAGTCGGCAACAAAACCCTATATCACGCAGGAAGAAGTTTTCGCCGCGGATGGTTTTAAGTGGGCAAGTGATGTGCGGAGGGTGATTGATACGACGATTCAGGCGGGACAGGACATTTCCTATTCAGCGCAGACAGCTTCACCCAAAGGTGCGGCGCGTCTTGCGGCGGATGCTCTCGGGAAAATTCTTGTGACGCAAGGGCAGATTCAGCAAAACCAAACCAAGTTAATTGAAATTGGAGCGGCGCAAATTGAGCAGGTTTCACGCGAAGAAAAAAATTATGAGCGGGAGCGAATGAAATTTATGGACGAGTTTGACAGATTAGTTGACGAATTGGTTTCGAGGTAAAAATATGACTTTATTCACCAATGTTCTTCAAATTCCGTCTCTGTTTGAGACCCTTTTTCTTTCTTTGCGGCAAATCGCTTTTATTTTGATTTTGCCTATTTTTGCGATTGCGGTTGTACATGAAAATCTGAATCAGCTGGAAGATAAAAGCAATTACACGGGGCTTTTTGTCCGGGTTTTGGTTTTGGTCGGACTGCTCATTATTTATGACAGGTTCTTTTTAATGATTACTTATGGAGCGGATCTTTTGAGTAAAACCATCATGCCTGACCATGAATTTCAAAATGTTTTGAAGAGCATTTTTACGGAGGTAAAGCAAAAGAAAGATTTTGGAGTATTTAATTTTCTCAAAGGTGCGTTAATCAGCAATATCACTTTCATTACTTACATGCTGACTTACATCGCCTACACCGTTTTGATTTGGCTGCGGTTTATGCTTCTTTCGCTGATTTATATCGTTGGGCCGATTTTGATTGTCTTTGGGATTTATCAAAAGACATCCGGCGCTCTGAACGCTTGGCTTAAATCTCTTTTTCAGGTGTCTTGTTGGATCGTGACGCTTTCGCTTCTCGTCCGTATCGCAAGCTACATGAACTTGGCTGCGGTTTATAACTTAGATCAGACCAATACAATTTCAGTTATCACGGCGAATGTCTTGTTTGTACTTTTGTTTGTTTTTACTCCGGCGATTACGGCAAGTTTGCTTTCCGAAGGGAGCATCGGCACCATCGGATCAACCATGATTGGGATTGCTACCTCATCGGCTTACGCGGTTTATCGTCAAATTCGTCCGAGCAAAGCTCTTGAGAATCTTAAAAATCGTCAAGCATTGCAGGATCAAGCTAATTCAAATCAGTGAGGAATCATGAATATTAAACGCAGGTATTTTGAAATTTGGGGGGATTTGGAAGCTCAAAACAACACGCTGAAATTTATTTTGAGCGTGTGCTTTGTCTTGTTGGGAGTTGCGCTTTGCATTATTTCCGTCACCAGTCTGAAGCCGCCTGTAGTGATTCGTGTTTCGGATATTGGCAAAGCCGAGGCGGTGACGGATTACCCGGTTAATAATTCGGTGAGTCGCCCGGAGCTTTTGTTTTTCGCCAAATTGTTTGTTAAAAAATTCACGGCTTATAACTCTTACACCATTTCATCGGATATGGCGGATGCTTTTGGATTGATGACCGCTCGGTTTCAGCGGGAAGCACGGAAAGAAGTTCTTGATTCACATTTGGTTTCAAAAATCAGCGAGTCGGGAGTGAACACAGATATAGAGATCCGTGAAGTAAAGATTGAACGAGAAGATGAAAGCCATACCGTGCTGTCTTTGATCGGGCTTCGCACGATTATGAATTACCAAAACCGCGCTTTTAAAGAAGAGAGTCTCTTTAAGGGAGAATTGGCTTTGAAGAAAGTTCCGCGCACGATGGCAAGCCCGCAAGGGTTATTGGTGGAAGAGTACCGTGAGATTTTGGTCAAACAAATTGATAAATAGGAGGCCTTTTATGATGGCATGGCTTTTAGCTTTTTTTATTCTTTGGAGCAGCGTTGCAGCAGCGAATGAAAGTGTTTCAATTGCTGATCGTCACAAAGAAAATAAGACGGCAAGGACGACCCTTAATATTTACAAGCTGCCCCTAAAGCCGGGTGTGGCTTATCGGATTCAAACTGCCATAGGGTATATCACAACAATTGATTTGCCCGAAGAAGCGCAAAAAGTGTTTATCGGAGATGCGGATTTGTTCAAGGCGGAGGTCTATGGGGAGCAAGTGCTTATTAAACCCGCGACAGATTATCCCGATGCCCGAACCAATTTAACGATTTATACCAAGACAAGCAGGCTGTCGTTTGATGTGACTGTGGGCGCGGCTGAAACCGCTGATTTTGTTTTAGATTTTCATGCTTCGGATGAGGGTGCTTTGGTGGCTAATGAATTCAAAACAAAGCTAGATGAAAAGAAAGCCGCTTTGGAATCCGAGTATCAGACCAAGGCTAAGGAACAAACCAAGACGGTTGAGAAATTGACCCAAGAGAAATTAGAGGAGGAAATTAAACGCGGGACAGTTTCTAAGAAGCTCAAGATTTCGGTCAAAGATAATGGCATTCAGATCAACATGCTCTCTCTGTCAGAAATTGGCGGAGAAAATTATTTACGGTTCAGCATTTTGAATTACTCCGATCACGATTATGAATTACCAAAACCGCGCTT
>CAZSVD010000074.1:0-5682 GCA_964610145.1 uncultured bacterium
ATCACCAATGTCATACCACCTCCCCATCGCGGGATAGCCACGAACCGGCACATTGGCGCAAAGCCATTTAATAAAATGGCCGATTTGATCCATAGGCATTTTTTGTTCCTTATATTTAGAAATCAATCTCATCACCCCCATAGGTAAATAGTAGAGCCCTATACTTACCAATGTGCTTTGGGGATTAGCAGGCTTCTCTTCAAATCGCAAAATTCGCCATTCATCATCCACGCTTACCACACCATATTGAGAAGCCATTTTCAAATTACGGACATGGTAAAGAGCAATCACAGGATTAACCTGCAAGCTGCTGAAAAAAACAAAATACCCAAGATTGAAGTCAAAAAAATTATCCCCCGCAATCACAAGCGTATCTTCCGGCTCTTTATCGAAACCCAAGGCACAGAAAAGATCGCCAATTGCGCCAAGCCGGTCGGATTCGTTTTTTGAACCATCACTTAAAACTTCGATCAATTTCCCGTTAGGATGCGCGTCTCTCCATTCCACAAAATCCGCGTAGAATTTATCATTCGTAATAATCTGAATCTTAAATATGGACGGCAGCTTAATAAGTTGATTCACAATGTGCTCAACAATCGGTTTGCCAAAAATATGAAGAAGCGGTTTTGCGCATTGCTGAGTTAAGGGATAAAGACGAGTCGCATAGCCCGCACAGAGAATAACTGCTTTCATGAAACCTCCCGCTATTAAGTTAGAAAAATTAGTACAAGATACGGCGGGCAAGTTTTTGAGCGATTCCTGATTTTCGGCTCGATTTGATATTTGCAGAAACTTTCATCCCCGGCATCAGAGAAACATCTTCGAGAATTTTAATTTGAACCTTCACAACGCTTTTCTTAATCCAAATTTTTTCAATTTGCTCTTCTGCTTTTCTCTCAACTTTTACAATCTGCCCGCGATAGATTTTAAGAGGGTAAGACTCAAACCTTAAACTTGCCCCCATCCCCGCGCTGATTCCATCTGCGCTTTTTTCAGGAACAGAAACCTCTATCACCATGATGTTCCCAGCAACTTTAAAAAGTTCTTCGCCTTCCTCAACCGCTTTCCCCAATTTCTCTCGAAGCCCTGAAATGAGAATTCCATCCGCCGGCGATGAAACAACCTTCTTCATCGCAAGTTTTTTAAGATAATCAAAACGAATTTGCACCCCATCTTTTTCCTTACCCAAGGACTGCTTTGACTTTTTAAGCAGCCACAGCTTTGATTCCAAATCACTTTTATCTGATAACGAAATGACTCCAACTTCGTAGTAGACTCTGCCCTGCTTCACTTTTTGTTCTTGAGCTTTAATTTCTTCTTCCACTCCCTGAATCTTTGCTTCTAAAACCTCTTTGTCTTTTCCCAGATTGGCAATTTCTGAAACAAGTCGCGGACTTTTAAGCTCTAAAAGTGTCGTGCCTTTTCTCACCGATTCCCCCTCGAGAGATCGCACAGCAGCAACTCTCCCCGAAAAAGGTGCTGCAACAGAATAAACAGCAAGCGGAATAACTTCCCCCTCTGCGCGTGCAATGATTGGCATGGGATAAAAAAGCACGCCTAGAATTGCAATCCCGAACGAAGTGGTTAAAAACCAAAACTTAAAGCCGGACATCCCGTTCATCTTTCGTTCAGTAAAGAGATTGGGCGGCACACTTGGCTTTCCATAATGAGCGCTGTTTCGATCAGATGGTTTCTGCGAATGACCTATATTTTCCATATATCCCCCTTAAATAATCGAAGAGGACCTTGCAGGTCTCGCGGTCCAATAAACAACCGGTATAGAAAAAGCAAAACTAATGAGCAAAGGAAACGAAAGCCAAATCCATCCACTTTCGAGATTAAACCCATAAATAAGCCCAAGAAAACCAATCGCTGTGGTCGGCCAAAGATTTTCGGCGACTTGCTTCAATGTCACCGTGCTAAAAGGGTCTTTTTTCATCGGTTTCCAAACCAAGCCTTCAAACGGAAGCGTCAAAATATCTATGGTTTGGTAATAAATATTGTTGAGTGAAATGAGCGTCGAAAAAATAATCTCAATAACAATGTCCTTTAATTTAAACCGCTTCAACAACACAAACTTGTGTCCATAAATCACAACAAGAGTCAAAAGAAGCCCAATCAATAACTCTTGCCGCATGAAGGGCGAAAAAAAGAGTGTGTTGTTTGATTTAAAGAAGAGAAGCGGTTCACGGCTTGTATCCGCGAGCAACGCATTCAAAATCAACCAAAACAAAAGAATGAGATGTGACCAATAAACATAGATTCCGTAAAAAACAAACAATCTCGTTTCGAACGAAACCCCGGATTTAAAAAGCAACGGCCAAGATTGAAGAGTCCCCTTTGCCCACCGTTTATCTCGCGCCCGCGCTTCAAGATAATTCGCAGGAGCCTCATCCCAACTTTTGACATCATGACAAAAAGCAATTCTCTTCCCCATTACATCGAGATAGGTCGTATCCCAAATGTCATGGCTTAAAATCCCTTTCGGAATTTTGATACGAATAAAGTCCTGAGAGCGAATAAGGCAGAGATGCCCAAAAGAAATCTGCCGATTAAAAACACCCTGCAAGGTTCTAAAGTAAAGCTCTTGTGAAAGTCGGGCTCCAATAGATTGAATTTTGGCAAAGCGTGTTTTTGCGTGCGTAATTTTGATAAAAGTTTGAAAAAGAGAAACCTGCCTGTTTTCAGGATGCTCTGCCTTACGAATCAGCTTGAGCAAGGTTCCCTTTGGAGCCATGCTATCCGCATCACAGACGAAAAAGTATTTGTAGTGCAAGTTCCCCGCAAGCCAACTCAAGACATTCCCTTGCTTTCTCTCAGCGGGCTTCGCACGATGCCGATAAAAAATTCTCTCTTGCCCAAATCTCTGTCTTAACTCACGAACAAGAATCTGCTCTCCCTCAAGGAAATCAACATCCGAATCACTCAATATCCAAAGATCAACGCCTCGCAGATTATTATTACTGAATGTATAAGAAATCCGTTCCAGCATCCCCACGGCTTCGTTTTTAAGAGGATAAATAATCGCTGTCTTTGGAATATATTCCACATACGCTTCTTTCAACGGCTTGGGATCGCAAAACAAATAAAACATCGCTGCGAGAAACATATAAACAACATTGAAAATTAAAAATGCAAACCCGCCAAACCAAAGCACACTGACCCAAAAATTAGAAACTTCAAACGCAATCGCCTGATGCGCGGTATAGACCGCAAGAACCCAAATTCCGATCAGCAATGAAAAGTAAATGGGCTTAAGAAAGAGGTGCGGCTTCATACTTCACCATCCCCCTGAACTTTTTCTGCAAGGCGAAGAGCTTCTGCTTCGGCAAGCCAATAATCACAGCGGCTTTTTTCAAGAGCGGTCTCCACTCTCAAAAGCTGCACACGCGCTGCATCAAGAGCAAGGTCGGAGAGATCCCCTTGTATATGTTTAGTTTTAATATTCTTAAAGTATTCCTGCCCCGCATCTAAAACCTTTTGAGAAATCTGAATGGTCTTTATCTTTGATAAAAGAAGTTCACTGCCCTTATTTAGCTCAAACTGAACAGCTTGAAGTGCCGCAGCTTTTTTAAATTGAGCCTCGCTAACTTTTGATCTCTTATCCTGAATCTCGCTTGAAGTTTCTCCGAAATCCCAAATGTTCCATTGCACCATAACACCTGCTTCAAACGCATTTTTCTGATAAAAAGAATCCTCTTCCTTTCGATAGCGGGAAACCAACATTGCTTTGGGAAAACGCCTTGATTTAGCAATTTTTAAATCCTGCTCCGCCTCCTGCACCTGAAGATCAAGCTTACGAATCAGCTCTTTTTTAAGATTAAACGATTGTTCATCTTCCACGCTCGGATTCGGCAAGCTCTCAAAGACGGCCGAAGAATCAAAATCTATTCCCGTGAGCTGCTTTAGATAAAGAGACAGGAGGCAAAGGTTCTGATCGCTCTCTAAAAGATTCTTTTCCCGTTCAGCAACATCCGCAATCCGATCAAGCATCTTGGCTTGAATTTCAACTTCGCTCGTTAAAAGCTTTTGTGTGGCATCCCGCATTTTTTCCGCGGCTGCTAATTCTTCCCGGGCGAGCTTGGATTCAGCTTCCGCCTTTTTGATTTCATAAAATGTTCTTCTTACTTCAAAAACAATATCCGCTCGTGTCAATTCACGGTCGTTTTCGGCAAGCTGCTCTCCAATTCGAGCCTTCTCTTTTCGGGCAACCAGCTCTCCACCAGCAAAAATGGTTTGTGAAACCCTGACATCAAAAGCCATGACAGAATGATCCGTAGAGAGCGCTTCATAAGCCAATGCGGAAAGATGCGGAAGCATGGCTCCCTTCGCACCTTTTCTCTGATATGTGGCTTGTTTAATTTTTAGGTTTGAAATGGCAATGGAAGGATTGTTGGTAAGCGCGGAATTAACACACTCTTCAAGCGTAAGGATTCTGCTTTCACCCGCCTGAACAAGAGTGCAAAATTGAAGAAGAATACAGAAAAGAGAAATTGACCTGATCCGCGATTGCATAGCTGCCTCCAAACATAAGTGGCAGCTCACGGCTGTCAGAAAAACTTCTAAGAGTCTCTAATTAAACTGCGTCCAAGAAAAGAATGAGGATCGGTGTGTACGCTTCCACACTAATTGATTTTTCAATACGAACACGCCCAAGAGCTTGTTGAGCATCATCCGCCAAATTTCGTGACGCATTCAGTCTTAATTCGTCTTCAAGAGAAATCGGCCCACCTCGACTTGTCCCAAGCACAAGCGATGCGCCTGATAAAACCATTTCTCCTGTCGCCTTGAGCAGCGAACGGTCATATTGCTTATCTACCTTGCCCTTGATCCCACCCGAACCATCCAAACTAAGCGCCATTGCCTGAACACGCTTTTCCTTTCCGTCAGGAAAGACCATAACGGCAAACTTCACATTAACCCGGTCACGGGTTTGAACAACACCCGCCTCTCCCAAAAACTGCGTGTCTTTAGGGACAATTGTTTTCCCGTCTTTAACCACATCTTCATCTGTCACCGCAACAACGGGACTCGTCACATTCAAAGAGAATATGGCGTTAGCGAGGTGCGCTTTGATTTTCACACCGGTAGAAATTTCCAGCTCTTGGCTTTGCTTCGTCACCGCCTCCGCCTTATTCCCTTCTTTTTTGGGTTTATATACATAGACGGCAATATCCGTGTCCAATTTTCTTTTCGGAGCATTTGCTTTAACAGAAACATCACTCGCCCCCTGCTTTTCAGCAGCTTGCGACAGTTGATCTTTAATCAAATTCTCAATTTCAGTTTTAGAATAGAGACCGATTGCCTGCTTCAACTCATCCGTCTTTAATAACTCTTTTTTCTTTCCTGAATTCTGCGCGACCAAAACAATCGAAACCAATCCGCAAACTGCAACAATGCCAAATCCGATCATTTTTTTATTTGGAGAAACCGTAATGGCTGATTTTTGATAAAAGTTCTTGGGTGTCTCGACCATAACTAAGCCGCCTCCACAGGAATTCCATCCACTTGAAGCGGCTGATTATTCTGTTTCTCATAAAAACGAAGCACAAACCGTTCATTCTTTTTAAGAGTCAGCTTCTCAAAGCGAATCAATCCATAGTGATAACTGTTCTTTGGAATCTTGTTTTCAAAATTCACAGAAACATCCACCGGCACAAACCCCTCCTTGTGCTGGCTTAC
>CAZSVD010000075.1:0-5597 GCA_964610145.1 uncultured bacterium
ATTGCCCTGAATGGTACCGCATTCAACACCCAGCGAATGCTTTACCAGTACGCATTAAAAGCGTATTTCCTTTAAGTTTCTTCCTTAAATCGGCGGAGATAGAGCTTTTGCTTTTATCTCCGCCGATTGCTTTTAAGCCCTCTAAAAACCAGCCTTAACGCTATTATTTGATAGCTAATGCTATGAATATTTTTATATTTTTTTGAATATCCTTCCAATATCCGCCGTCCAAAGAGTGGTTATGAAATTATTCTAAATCTATTTTGGAGGGTGAAACCGAAAGAATCCTGACGGCATGGTTTCATGCTGTTATGAACGCCGCGAGGTGTATCAGGTAGCAAGGCGCAAGTCTTGACGGTGATGAAGCGTAAGGTTTTCTTATGCACCGGTTTGAGTTTTCAATTTATCAATTTAATTTTAAGGAGAATTTTATGAAAAAGTTTTTGACTATTTTGGCATTGGCGGCAGTAGCACTTAATTTTAGTTCGGTTAGTTTGTGGGCGGAAGACATGAAGTCTGAACCCGTAACAGCCGCAGTGGATCAGGTGAAAGACGATGAAGCGAAACTTGCGGAAACCGCTTTGAATGCTGATGAAAATATTGATAAAGCGGATGAAACCAAGAAAGTGGAAGCGTCTGTTCCCGCGGTTCCTGCCGTAGCGACAGAAGTTAAGAAAGATGAAAAAACAGAAACAACGGCTTCTGTGCCCGCCACAGAACCGGCAAAAGTTTCATAAATTTCTTCTTTCGCCATTTAAAAAAAGCGGTCCGGTTTTCCGGGCCGCTTTTTATTTTTGTATGGCAATCCTCGATAAAGCCCGGATTGCGGATTCTTCTTTCTTTATCCATTTCTCGAGAGGGAAATCAGAAAGTTCTTCTCGATTTCACGCAAATCAGGCTATATTGATAAAAAGCCGTACATAAAAGCGGTTTAATCTTGATTTAGAATTCAGACTATATATGTTGTGTACCTGCGGGAAAAAAGAGGCAACGATTCATTTGACGGAGATCTTAAACGGTCAGGTGACCGAGCTTCATTTGTGCGAAGTTTGCGCAAAAGAGCAGGGCACCGACTTTAAGCAGTTTTTGGCTCCGCTTCAGGCGGGGCTGCCGGATTTAGCAGGGATGTTCTCGAAAGCCATGGGATTAGCTTCCGGGCAAGAGATGAAATGCAAGACCTGCGGGATGAACATGGCTGACTTTGAAAAAGCCGGCCGTTTAGGCTGCGCGGATTGCTATAAGACATTTGCGCCTTATTTGCTTCCGCTTATTAAGCGGATTCACCGCCATGACCAGCATTTGGGCAAAGTTCCCGGAGGCGTGTCGGAACCGGCGGTAAAAAAGACCCTGTCACGGTCAGTTGATTCTGATTTGGCGGTATTACGCAAAAAATTAAATGAATGCATCAAAAAAGAAGCCTATGAGGACGCGGCGCGGTTAAGAGATCAAATTCAGAAAAAAGAAACAGAACAGACTAAGAAAAAAAGTATGAAATCGAAGAAGGTCAGCTCGTGAGTGAAAAATACAAAGCGTTAGTTGTGGTGGAGTCGCCGACTAAGGTTAAAAAGATCAGTTCCTTTTTAGGAAAAGACTATAAAGTCATGGCCAGTGTCGGGCACGTGCGTGATTTGCCGTCAAGCGCATCCGAAATTCCCGCGGCGATGAAAAAGGAAAAATGGACTACGCTCGGCGTTAATGTGAATGACGATTTCAAACCTTTCTATTTGGTTTCTCTCGAAAAGAAGAAAGTGGTTCAGGAAATTAAAAAAGCCGCGGAAGAATCCGAAGAGCTTTTAATCGCGACCGACGAAGACCGCGAAGGAGAAAGTATCGGCTGGCATTTGATTGAAGTTTTGCAGCCGAAAATTCCCGTGCGCCGCATGGTGTTTTCTGAAATCACCAAGGAAGCGATTCATGGTGCTTTGACACAGACGCGTAACTTAGATTTGCATTTGGTGAACGCTCAGGAAACGCGCCGTATCTTAGACCGTCTTTATGGTTACACGCTGAGTCCTCTTCTTTGGAAAAAAATCGCGCGAGGACTTTCGGCCGGACGCGTTCAATCGGTTGCCGTCAGACTTTTAGTCGAGCGTGAGCTTGAACGTCTTGCTTTCCGCAGCGGAACTTATTGGGATTTAAAAGCGGTTTTAGCAAAGCAAAAAGACGCGCGTTCTTTTCCGGCGCATCTTTTTAAAGTGGGTAACAAACGCGTGGCCGAAGGTCGCGACTTTGACGAGTCTACCGGGAAATTAAAAGCCGATGCCGATGTTTTACTGCTCGATGAAAAAGCCGCGCGTGATCTCAAAGAGAAAGTTGAGAAAAGTACCTGGACCATTTCCAATATCGAAACCAAAGCACAAATTCGCCGTCCTTATCCGCCGTTTACAACGAGCAGTTTGCAGCAGGAAGGAAACCGCAAACTCGGTTTTACGGCGCGACGGACCATGCAGGTTGCGCAGGCTTTGTATGAAAACGGACACATTACCTATATGCGTACCGACAGCGTAAATCTTTCTCAGGAAGCGATGAAGGCCGCCCGTGATTCTGTGTTAGAGCGTTACGGTAAAGAGTATTTGAGTCCGGAACCGCGCCAATTTCAAAATAAATCCAAAAATGCGCAGGAAGCGCATGAAGCGATTCGTCCCGCCGGAACTGAAATGAAAAAAGGCGAAGAACTCGGACTTACCGGAGAAGAGCTGAAGCTTTATGACATGATTTGGAAGCGCACCATGGCCACTCAGATGGCGGATGCGCGTGTGCAATTTGAAACAGTTTTTATTGCCGTTGCCGGCGCGGAGTTCCGTGCCACAGGTAAAAAGATTTTGTTTCCGGGTTTTTTCAAAGCGTATGTGGAAGATTTGGACGATCCGGACGCGAAGGGCGATGACCAAGAAACGGAGTTGCCGGATTTGGCGGTTGATGAAAATTTAAATTGCCAAAGTGTCGAAGCGATTTCGCATGAAACCAAACCGCCCGCGCGTTACACGGAAGCGTCTCTCGTTAAAGCGCTTGAAGAAAAGGGAATCGGCCGTCCGAGTACTTACGCTTCGATTATCGGAACGATTCAGGATCGTGGATATGTCCGCAAAGGCGGCAATCAATTGATTCCGACTTTTATCGCGATCGCGGTCACCAAGCTTTTGGAGCAAAACTTTCCGCGACTTGTCGATTATAACTTTACCGCGAAAATGGAAGATTCTTTGGATGAAATCGCCGCGGGTGAAGCGGAAGAATTGCCGTATTTGCAAAAATTTTACAACGGCGAAGAAGGTTTGGCACAGCAAGTCAAATTGGGTGAATCCAAAATTGATGCGCGCGCTTCATGTACGCTTAAATTTCCCGAGCTCGATTATGATATTCGCGTTGGTCGTTATGGCCCCTATTTTGAAGTGATTAACGGCGAAACCAAAGTTACTGCCGGCATTCCCGATACGGTTGCCCCGGGTGATTTATCGAATGTCGTGGCGCAGCAAATTATTGCGGATAAGGAAAAGGGCCCGCAGAGTATGGGTCTTCACCCCGAGACAGGATTGCAAATTTATGTGATGCGCGGTCCTTATGGTCCGTATGTGCAGTTGGGTGAAGTGAAAGAAGGCGAGAAAAAACCGAAGCGTGTCGGAATTCCCAAAACGATGGATGCGAACACGATTGATCTGGAAAAAGCGTTGGCGCTTTTGCAATTGCCGCGTAATTTGGGACCGCATCCCGCGGACGCGAAGCCGGTTTACGCGAACACCGGACGTTTTGGTCCTTATGTCAGCCATGACGGTAAATTTAAATCGATCCCGAAAGATCAGGATGTGCTCACGATAGAATTGCCCGCGGCGGTTGAGTTGATCGCGCAGGCCAAGAGCCGCGCGAGCGCGAAGCCGATCAAAGAGCTTGGCAAACATCCTGAAGACGGCGAAATGATCGGTATTTATGACGGTAAGTACGGTCCTTATGTGAAGCATAAGAAAGATAACGCGACGATTCCCAAAGAGACTGATCCTCAAACTGTTACGTTGGAACAGGCGCTTGAACTTTTAAAAGCGCGCGCGGCGAAGGGGAAGAAGAAAAAAATAACCCGCGGTAAGCGCACCAAAAAAGCTGCTGAAGAATAATTCGCATGAAGCTCAGTAACGCGCTCGTGATTTTGGATATCGAATCCACCGGAACCTGGGTTGAAAAAGACCGCATTATCGAAATCGCGCTTATCAAATACCACCCCGACGGTAAAAAAGAAATTTTTGAAAAGCGGATTAACCCGGGCATGCCGATTCCTCCTTTTGTGACGCAATTAACGGGTATTTCCGATGCCGACGTCAAAGAAGCTTTGCCGTTTAAATCATATGCGCAGACGATCGTTGATTTTATCGGCGCCGCGGATATGGGCGGATTTAATATTGAGCGTTTTGATCTCCCGTTTTTGGAACGGGAGTGTGCCGATGCCGGCGTTCGTTTTGAATGGAAGCAGCGCAAAATTTACGATGCTCAGAAAGTTTTTCATCTCAACGAAAAGCGTGATTTGTCGGCGGCGTATCAATTTTATTGCGGTCAAAATTTGATCGGAGCTCATTCGGCGCGGGCGGATAGCGAGGCGGTCTTTTCGATTCTTGAGAAGCAGGTTGAAAAATACGGCGCAGGTTCGGACGCCCTCACTGCTTTGGATCAGTTTGAATACTCATCCGGAACCGATTTTTTCGATTCAGAGCGTAAGTTTTGCTGGTGGGACGGAAAACTTTATCTCATGTTCGGAAAATACGCGCGCAAGCTGTCGCTTGAAGAAATCGTTAAAACGGATTCCGGTTATTTGAACTGGATACTCAAGTCTGATTTTTCGGACAATGTTAAAAAAATTATCCGGGCAGCGATGAAAGGCGATATTCCTGTGCGTTCGCCGGGTTCTGCCGTCGCAGCTACAAATTAATTTTAGGATCTCAACTTAAAGGAGTCATCATGCCACGAGTTCTATCTTTTCATTATATTTTAACCAATGATAAAGGCGATGTGATTGATACGTCCCGCGGAGGCGGTCCCGCTTTTCCCGTGCTGGAAGGCGCGCAGCAAATTATCCCCGGTCTTGAAGTTGAGCTTTTTAAAATGAATATCGGCGATAAGAAAAAAGTACATGTCAAAGCCGATCAAGCCTATGGCCTTATTCGGGAAGATTTACGGGTCAAAGTTAAACGTGAGCAATTGCCCGAAGGCGAAATTAAAGTGGGCGTTCAATTCAGCGCGGGGGAAGGTCATGGACCTGTTTTCACCGTTACCAAAGTTGAAGATGACGGCGTGCATTTGGACGGGAATCATCCTTTGGCCGGACAAGATTTAACTTTTGATGTGGAAGTTGTCGCGCTTCGTGAAGCTACTGAAGAAGAGAAGGCGCATGGGCATGCGCATGGTGGCGATGGTCACCACCATCACTAAAATTTATTGAAAAATTGACACCTCGATTTTTTGAAAATGTAAAATCCAAGCGTAACGGTCGGTATGTAAATACCGGCCGTTTGCGTTTGTATTACGAAGCTTACGGTAAAGGCGAACCGCTTTTTTGGCTGCATGGCGGGCTTTCTTGTATCGATGGGCTTCGTTACCAGATTCCTGCCTTTGTCAAA
>CAZSVD010000076.1:0-2149 GCA_964610145.1 uncultured bacterium
ATAAGCAATTTGCCCTTTTGCGGACCGCGGACTTCGAGCTCGGGAATATCATTCGCGATTCGGGCCACTTTCTCAGCGCGAAAATTAATCATCTTTTGATTGTTTTCCGGATCATAACTTACGTTACCTGTAAGATCAGCCTTTGAAAGACCTCCGATGCGATGCTCTAAGCCGGGAGTTCCGGGAAGCGCCCAAGGCCGCGCTAATGTTTTTTCATCGCGGGAATACGGATAAAAAGTTTTTCCTTCCTCGGCAACCGGATGCTTTATCTCAATTTTAGGAAGCTCTTCCAGCTTTGGAAGCTTCCAAGGTTCAGCAGCATTCGCCAAATATCCCTCCGAAAGAAAAACAACCGGTGTCATATGCGTTAACGCGATACGAACCGCCTCAACCGCCATATCGAAACAATCCGACGGAGTTTTGGGAGCAACAACCGCAACCGGAGACTCCCCATTACGTCCGAACATGACTTGCAATAAATCCGTCTGCTCCGTTTTTGTCGGCATTCCTGTGCTCGGACCACCGCGCTGCACATCAATGACCACCACCGGAAGTTCAGCCATCACAGCCAAGCCCAACGCTTCGGACTTTAAGCAAATACCGGGACCGCTTGTTCCGGTAACTCCAATCGCGCCGCCAAATGCCGCGCCAATCGTCGTTCCCATTGCGGCAATTTCATCTTCAGCCTGAAAAGTACGCACACCAAAATTTTTATAACGCGCCAAATCATGCAAAATATTACTTGCTGGTGTAATCGGATAAGAGCCGTAAAAAAGAGTTTTTCCTGCAAGTTGCGCGGCAGCAATCAAACCAATCGCGGTTGCTTCATTACCCGAAATTTTGCGATAGGTTCCCGGTTCCATTTTTGTTTTTGGAATTCGGTACTGCGTCGGAAGAGTTTCGGTAATATCCGCATAGTTATAACCCGCTTTTAATGCAGCGATATTGGCATTGACCATTTCGGGTTTCTTGGAAAATTTCTTCGTAATCCAATCCACCGTGTGATCCAAAACGCGATCATAAAGCCAAAAAAGCATTCCCAAAGCGAAGAAATTCTTGCAACGATCCACTTCGGTTAATTTAAGCGGATGCTCCTTGAGAGCATTTTTTGTAAGCTCAGACAGAGGAACTTTAATAACCTGAAAGTCTTTAAGCGTTTCATCTAAAAGCGGATTTGTTTTCCAGGCCGACTTGCGAAGATTGTTTTCATTGAAGGCATCAGAATTAACAATGATCAAACCATTCTTCTTAATATTGGTAAGATTCACTTTCAAAGCTGCGGGGTTCATCGCCACCAAAACATCCGACATATCGCCGGGTGTAAAAATAATGGATTTTGAAAACTGAATCTGAAAACTGCTGACTCCGGGAAGCGTTCCAACCGGGGCGCGAATTTCTGCGGGGTAATCCGGGAAAGTAGCAAAGTCATTTCCCATCATCGCGGTCGTATCCGTAAACTGATCTCCTGTCAGCTGCATTCCGTCTCCGGAATCACCGGCAAATCTTACGGTAATTGCGGAAAGCTCCTGAACATCCTGTGTTGTTTTATTCTCAGTTTCGTTTTGTGTCGTCATCACTCAAGTCTTTCGTGTTTATTTCTGCAACCGTGCGCAAGCGCAGCAGAACGATGGATCAGCCTCCTTCGGCTGTCTCCATAATTTGATCATATTTAGGGGGTAAATTATAAATTTCGGTCGGATAAAACTCGGCCAAAAAACGAATCAGCGTACGAACGGAAATCACATTCACCAAACTGCCTTTTTCATCAACAAGCGGAATGTGATAAAAAATGTTTTTACCCATCAAATCAATCGCTTGTCCAACAGTATCACGGACGCTCAACACCTTAGGGCTGGGAGTCATTAACTCAGAAACGGGTTTACTCCATACATCTGTCTTTTTTCCAAAGACTTTATGTAGCACATCGGTTTCGGTAAAAATCCCAACTACCTTTCTCTGATGATCGGCAATAACAATATATCCGGACTTATTGTTTTGCATGATTTCAATCGCGGTTCGAACGGAGATTTCCGGCGGAGCCTGAATAAGCCGCGGGTTAATAATCTGACCGATTTTAATGTTTTTAACCAATTCTTGTATGGGACGCATATTTCACCTGGTTCATTATATAACAGGTCGAACTTTTATC
>CAZSVD010000077.1:0-5584 GCA_964610145.1 uncultured bacterium
TGACGGCCGTGATTTGGGGCAGGTTCCTCAAAACCGTCTCACATGGGGTATGGAAGTGAATCCATTGGTCAGGCTGGGTGAACCTTTTAAAGGTTTGAAATTCCGGCTGGAGGGGACGTTTACAGGTCAGCAGCATCCGCAGGGTTTTGAATCGACGCCGCAATCTCAGCTTGATACGACTGGCGGAATGGGGCATGTGATTAAATCCTTCACGCTTTGGGATTTTATGACGAGCTATAAATTTAAAAATCAGGAAATTTTCTTTAAGATCAATAATATGTTTGATAATAAATATTATAATCGAGCTGTGATTTCCGAAATTTTCACTGCGGGAACCTATCCTGTGGGGGTAGATACCTTTGTCATTCCCGGGGCGCCCCGTGAATACACATTAGGAATGCGATGGGAAATAGAATAAAGCCAAAAATAAAAGAGACACAAACTCAAACAGTCCTCGGCGCAAAGCTCCTGCGCAGTTCGCACCGTCTTTGGATTGTTTTAATTTTGGGAGCGGTGGGTTTAGTGTTGTTTTCAGTTAACTCTTTTGCCGCTGAGAAGATTGTTTCTGTGAATGCATGCACAGATGAGCTTCTATTACAATTCGGCAAACCTGAAAGAATCGCCGGAGTTACAAATTTTTTTCATACGTCGCCAAGCGAAGCACTGCTCACGAAACACCCTGAAATACGTCGGTTTGGCGGCAATGCCGAAAATATTTTAATAATGAATCCGTCGCTTGTGCTTGCGGAGTCCTTTTCTAACGTATTGCTTTTAGAACAATTAAAGAAGGCGGGTATACCGGTTTTGGTGATAGCGGTTCCCAGAAGTTGGGAAGAACTTTTGGCGGCAGTCAGACAAATTTCTGATTTGGCGGGAAACCCGGAAAATTCGGAAACTTTTCGCATGAAGATTCAAAAATTACAACAGGCAAGCCTGAAATCACAGTGGTACGGAAAGCGTGCGGTTTTCTGGAGTGCTGCCGGACATGCGTCAGGCCGAAACACTTTCGAAGACACGATTCTTTCAACGCTTGGTATGAAGAATAGTGTGAATTATGAAGGGTATTCTTTTTTGACTCTTGAGAAATTAATTGAACTTAAACCAGACGTGATTGTTGTGACGCAGAATCCAGACCAAAAAGACTCTTGGGCGCATACGGTTTTATTTCACCCTGTTTTGCGGGCAGCTTTGCCTGGTTTGGAGTATGTTTTTATTCCCGAAGTTTCGGCCAGCTGCGCGTCCGCTTATACGGTTGAAAGTTTATCCCATCTTTTGGAAAATCAAACCAAATGAAAAAAAAATTAGCTCTTATTTTGACCGGACTATTTCTTCTGTCGCTTTGTACGGGCGTTTTTAATATTTCCATTTTCAAAATAATCCTTCATCGTGCTTCTACCGCGGAGTCTGCAATCTTTTGGCAACTACGATTGCCACGCACTATTCTTGCCATGGTTGTAGGGATGGTTTTGGGACTTTCCGGAGCCGCCATGCAGGGCCTTTTGCGGAATCCTCTGGCTGATTCAGGTTTGCTCGGAATCTCAGGCGGGGCTGTTTTGGGCGCTATGCTCGCGCTTTATTCAGGTGTTACGGCTTTGGGAGCGTGGCTTTTGCCCGCGGGTGGTTTTTTAGGCGCATTATTGGCAGCGATGTTAATTTTAATTTTTTGTGTCCGCCGCACAGGTTTATTGGGACTCATTTTAGCGGGAACGGCGCTCAATACATTCTTTTTTGCCGTGGGAAGTTTACTGCTCAATTTTTCAAAAAATCCTTACGCTGTTTTAGAAATGATGTATTGGCAATTGGGTTCTTTTGAAAACAGAACTTTAGAACAGGTGCTAGCAGCCTTGCCTTTTATGTTGATCGGCTGTTTGCTGCTTTTGAAAACATCTTCCGCGGTAAGACTTTTAACTTTGGGGGAAGATGTTGCGCGCGCATCCGGTGTCTCGATGCGAAAAACTTTAAATCTGATTATTTTAGGAACGGCTTTTTCCGTTGGCGCGGCGGTTTCAATTTGCGGCAGCATTGGTTTTGTAGGTCTTTTGATTCCACATTTGATGCGCCCTTTCGTGAAGCACGATCCCGGCGCGCTTCTTCCCGTTAGTGCGTTGGCCGGGGGAATATTTCTATTATTCGCGGATTTAGTTTGCCGATTATGGACATCCGGCGTTGAACTCAAAATCGGCGTTCTCACGGCTCTTTTGGGAGCGCCGTTTTTTGTTTATTTGGCTTTTCGGGCGAAGTCACAAATTCTATGAGCATTCAATTTAAAAATATTCAATGTGAGTTGGGGGGGAGAAATATTTTAAAAAATATTTCAGGGGAAATAAAATACGGAACCGTCACGGCGATTTTAGGGCGTAACGGTTGCGGAAAATCAACTTTTCTAAGGGCGTTGCTTGGACTTGTTCCACTTAAGAACGGTGAAATTAGCGGTTTCTCAAAGAGGCTCGGATATTTACCGCAAGCTAAGGAAATCTATTGGCCTCTGACCTGTGAGGCGATCATGAATCTGGGAAATCAGAATTCCGCCCGCGATTCAGATATTCCCGGGCGTTTAAAAATCAAGCATTTGCTTGAAAAACGGATTGATGAAATTTCAGGCGGGGAGAGAACTTTGGTACTGCTTGCGCGCGCTTTGATAGACCGGCCGGAAATACTCATTGCCGATGAGCCTGTTTCTGAGCTTGATCCTTCTTATCAAATTCAGGTTATGAAAATTTTATGCGAAGAAGCTTTGCGCGGAGCCGCTGTGCTTACGACAATGCACGACGTGAATTTGACCGCTCAGTTCGCGGATCAGGTTTTTTTGATGCGGGACGGACAGATTTTTGCAGAGGGGCCTGTCACGCGGGTTTTGAATCAAGCAAATCTGGAGGCTATTTTTGAAAGTGTCTTCGAAGAGAAAAAAGGATTTTGTGTTGCTGATGATTCATAGGAAAATAGATTCATTGGCCGAGATGATTTTGGAGCGAGACAAGAAGCAAGGACGCTGGCGTAGTCTCGAGCACTACGCCAAGGACGAGCGACGTAAGTCGCGGCGCGAAAGCATCCGGCCCCGTGGGAATCCCCAATTTGGCCGTCTGCTTCGTTGCTTCTCCTCGACTTGTAATGTTTTACAAGCCTTCGTCGTCGCGCCTTGCATACAATCCAAATTGAGGCTTCCAATGGATCTATTTTTCTATGAAACATCAGCCAGATAAAGCTCCGCGTACACATAAAAAGCCCGAAAGGAAACCGGATAAAGGTCTTGTGATCGTTTATACCGGTGAAGGAAAGGGTAAAACCACCGCGGCTTTCGGAACAGTTTTACGCGCTTTGGGTACGGGAATGCGGGTGGCCGTGGTGCAATTTATTAAGGGGGCGTGGATTTCCGGCGAAGAAATAGTGCTTAAAAAGTTCAAAAATTTTCGATTAATTAAAGCGGGAGAAGGATTTACCTGGGATACAAAAGATTTTGAACGTGACGTTTCCAAGGCGGCGCAAGGTTGGCTGCTCGCACAAAAACTTATTTTAGATTCTAAGACGGATCTAGTGGTTCTTGACGAAATTAACTGTTGCTTGGATTATGGCTTTTTAAAAACAGAATCCATTTTGCAAATATTACAAGAGCGGCCGAAGAAAAAGCATTTGATTCTCACCGGTCGCGGAGCGCCTAAAAAAGTGATTCAGTTCGCTGATCTTGTCACTGAAATGAAATGTGTGAAACATCCCTACCAAAAAGGCATCTGGGCGCAGAAGGGTGTGGATTTTTGAATTACTTAAAAGTAATTTTAACCTGCGGTTTATCCCAATAAGGACAGTGCCGGCAGCCTTGATTGCAGCAAAATCCGCGGTCGAGTAAATAAAACTCCGTGAAAACCACAGCCTGGGTAAAAGGATCTTCGTAGGTTTTGAGTTTGGCGGCGCAGGCTCTTTTGTGTGTTTCAATTGTCTCAGCGGGCAAATTAGGTTCACGCGAAGTCATGTCAGATTATACCGAATAAGCCCGTGAAGGCAGAGCCTTTTTGCTTTGTGCTTTTGAGGTTGCTGATAGAATAAATCATGCTGTCATTCCAAAATTTTTTTAAAAACAGACTTATCCCTTCGTTCGGATTGCTCTTTGTGATCGGAGTTCTTTATTTTCCTGTCATAAGATATGGATTTTTGCATTTTGATGATCATAAATATATAACCCAAAACCCACATGTGCTTAATGGGCTCGCCTGCGGGGATATAAAATGGGCTTTTCTCTCCTGGGGTATTGATAATTGGATTCCGCTGGCATGGCTGAGTCATATGACCGATATTCAATTTTTTGGACTCCGTCCCGGTGCTCATCACGCAGTGAATCTACTCCTTCATGGCCTTAATTCTATCTTAGTTTTTCAGATTTTTGATCGAATGACCGAAAAGCGGGCACTCAGTTTTGGGGTCGCGCTTATTTTCGCGCTTCATCCGATGCATATCGAATCCGTCGCGTGGATTTCTGAGCGTAAAGACGTGCTTTCAACCTTCTTTATGTTTATTTCTATTTTGTTTTACTTGCTTTATGTGAGATCAGTCCGAAATTACTTTCTTTTGTATCTTGCGAGCATTTTAATTTGTGCTTTTGCGCTGATGTCAAAACCGATGGCGGTGATTTTGCCGTTGATACTGATTATTTTTGATTATTGGCCGCTTGAGCGGATAAAAGATGTTCAAACCTTATGGCGGTCCGTTTGCGAGAAATTTCCCATGTTGCTTATGGCGGGAGGAGTTACATGCGCGACATGGTTCGCGCAAAAAAATGCGGGAGCGGTTTTTGGTTTTGCTGAAATTCCTCTGAATCAGCGGTTTCAAATGCTCTTTGCCGGTTTGGGCGGATATTTAATCAAGTTTTTTACTCCTATTCAGCAAACCATTTTCTATCCGCCGTTTGGACATCAGGAAACACGCGTTAATTTAATGGTCGCATTTTGTTTTGCGGTCGTTTGGATTTATTTTGCTGTAAAAAACCTTAAGACACGTTGGGTTTTTTCTGGCGGGATGATTTTTTTGGTTTCATTGCTGCCTGTGTTGGGTTTAATCAAAGCGGGCGAGCAGGCCATGGCGGATCGCTACACTTATTTTGCTTATATTGGATTATCCGTTCTGATTTTTTGGGCGGCTGATTTTTTTTGGAATAAATCCAGAACAAAAATCGCAGTTGCCGCTGTGTTGGCCGTTTGGGTGATGAGTTTGTTGTTTTTTACGGTTGTGCGTATCCATGAATGGCGAAGCACGCAAACCCTCTTTCTTTCCGCGGTTAAAGTGCATCCTCAAAATCACGTGGCTTACAAAGTTTTGGCGGATGATGCGTATGCTCGCGGTGATTTAAATTCCGCCGCAAATTATTTAATCTGTGGTTTGGAAGTTTTACCCGTTGAATCTGAATCTGTACGTCCGCAATATGAGCTGAATCTTGCGGTTGTTTATCAGCAGTCCGGGTTATTTGAAAAAGCGGAAGACATGTATGAAAAAATCATATCGCGTGAGCCCTTGCGAGCCGATCTTTGGATTGCTTTGGGGGATATCAGTATGCGATTAAATCATCCCGCGCAAGCCCGTTTGCAATATGAGCATGCTT
>CAZSVD010000078.1:0-6517 GCA_964610145.1 uncultured bacterium
GAATTATTAAAGCCGGATAAAACGAAGGGGATGAAGATGCGCGTATCATACACTTTACGCGCCAAATCAGATTTTGTTTTTGATGCGGATAAGATCGGAACCAAAGAAGCGCTGAAGCTTATTCAGGTCAGTACAATGAATATCGTATCCGTGCATGATGCGGATCAAGCTTCGTACATGGATACAAATGGAAAATGGGTTTCTGCGACATTGGAAAAAACCGGGTTTGTATTTGAGAATCCATCACCGATGAAGCCCGGAACGCCATTATATATTTTAAATACCACCCCGACTCCCTCAAGCCGCGTCCGGCCATCTCTTTATATTGTGCCTGGCCCTTCAATGGCAGGTATGAATCTTTACGCGCAGGGTTTTGTTGTTTCCTCGGAGAATGAAAATGATGATAACGGAACAATTGAAATTTCTTATCTTCCCAAAAGTGGGCAAGTCAAAAAGGAAGACACGATTGTGCGTGCCGAATTCACTCTCGGTACCTTGGCGCCGGGTAAGTTGACTGGAATTCCACAGGCAGAAAAACCTCGAGCTGCCGCTCCTTCTCCCCTAGAAGATCAGTACAAACAAGCGCAGTCGAGTGTTAGTGCTATGACTGTATTTATTAAAGATGTGCTTGCGCCAAGTTTAAATTTAACCATCGAAGAAAGTAAAGCGCAGGGAGTAGCGCCCTACTTTGTACCGATGGCAAATGATGCTAAGGGGCAACTGGAAAAGGATCAGAGTCGCAGTTTGAATGATTTAACCGCAGACGTGAAGCGTAACGCACGCTCAGAAACCCGGCTTCTTTCCGAGGCCATAAATGGACCGAACGGCTGGTATTGGCTTTCCGGAACATTGGCGTCGCTGGGATCTCTGACCGGATATATAGCGATCCGGGTCGCGTTGTTTTTGAAATGGGATTACAACTTTGAATTTACCGGTTTTGATGTTTTGATCGTGATGGCAGTGGGTGCCGTCTGGGGGATTTTGGTTGGGTATCAATTGTCAAAGATTATGTCTTTTATTTTTCCAGAACATTTAATTCATAGCGCTCTCGAACGTGATTACAAAAGTTTTCAAGACTCCAATGATATTGTCTCGATTTTAGAACTTGAGACTGAGATTGTTCCCGACAGTCTTGATCCTATCGCGTTTCCGCAGGATCCAGACAAAGTCACATTGGCATGGCCAATGCCGCTGATTCAAAACGATGTGTCTCATGCTTTTGATATTGTTAACGGCGAAGGTGGGCTTGTTGGGAGATTTGCATTTAAGAAATATCGATCAAAAGTTTTTGCAGGTGTCACGGAGTCTTTTGATGATTCCTCAGTAAAGCTTTTTGAGGTTTCAAGACGTAAGCCGGCTGAGGGCTTTTTGCAGCCAGACGGATTCATGAACTTACAGCCCTACGATTTGGATGAGAAGGAAGCTTCTGGGGATATTGCGGAACAAGATGAAGGTTTTGATCAGGAAGATGATGGGGAGCCGGATGAATCGTGGCTTGATGTTCCTGAGCTTCGAGATTTTGATGCAACTGTTACGGCGGATGATAACGAAATTAATGACCAGCGCGTTTTTAGACTGTTTAATGTTGCAGGACATTTTATTATTCAAATGGATCAGGGGTTCTATCTTAAAGTTCCGCAAAATGAAATCACAAGTATGCGTGATTTGGCATTCAAAGATTATCCGGTGCGAAGCTCCATTTTTCATTTTTGGCATCGACGTTCCTTGTTTGGGAAAGCCATGGTTGCTTTTATACCATCGTTCCTTGTTGGGGCTCTTTTTTGGGGCTGGCTTTTTCATGTGCCGCTTTTTGAGCCCCGTTCAGTGGGAATGCTGACTCCCTATGCCGTGTCTTCCACGGTTGCTACCGTGAAGTCTGCTTTTACATCCCGCTCCGAAGTACGGATGTTAGACGTTAACGATTTGGTCCGGGGCGAAATGAATTTTAATGCAGCTCGGGTGGCGGCTGCGGAGGAATCTGCAAGTACTTTGGCGGGCAGTTTATTGGAGTTAGTTGATAGTTATCGCGATCCGACAAAGTGGGTTTTCTTTGATGACGACGAAAAAAATTATGCTAAAAAGCTTTCGGATATGACTTTCGAGCAGTTCAAAGCAGAAGCTTCGGACTCAAAAACGCCGATAGGGCAAGAGGTCGCAAATTATGGGGGGTGGGACCGATTTGTCGAATATCTGACCAAGGGTAAATCCGCGAGAGCCGGATCTGAAGATCATGTTTTATTGTTGCGAGTTCGCTGGACGGATCTGGTGCTTCAAAATAATCCGGAGGCACTGAAGAGTTGGTTTGAAGGATCGTCAAGCGAGCCGCTTATTAATTTGAGCCGAGTTCGTGCCTTTTTGCGTGAATTCTTTTATCGTTGGGATACACAGAAAAAACCCCGTTCCGCGGAAATTTTCATGGCCCGCTCCGAAATGCGGGAAAGTGCGATCAGGCTTGGATTGGCTGTTAAAGAAAATTACGCGACTCCCGGTGAACCGAATCAAAAGGGAGTAGACAAAGCTCTTACCGATTACATTAATAAAATTAATTTTCAATTACCTCCTAAAACTGAATATGAGACCAATCCTGCTCTGATTGCAAATTCAATTATTTCGGCTCTTTATGAGGGAAGCGGTTCAGATATACGAAGTGATGTCACAATGAGCGGGGGCGCTGCAATACGCAAAGACGGCAGTTTTATTAATTTTCAGGAACATCACACGGAAATATTAAAAGGCATTCAAGAGTTATTGGCCGGTGATAAAGAAGCATTTCGTAAAAGATTTCAAGAATTGCCTGAAGGCGCGCCTGAAAGACAAGCGTTAGAGACAGAACTTGATGAACTTATTAAACACCTCCGGTCATTTTCAAAGGAGGAAATGTTTCTGTTTATGGTAGGACTCGCGTTGCATGATGTCGGTCGGCTTGTTACGGTTGGCCCGAGACATCCTCAAGTCGGAGAGCAATATATTCGTTCTGTTCTCGGGAAGTTGAACGAATCTCTTAAAGGTGGTGACAAGCTTTCAGAAGATGAAATCACTTTGGTTGAGGCCATGACGGGGCGTGAGCTTGATTTAGGCAGTTTGCACTTTGGAGAAATTTCACCGCATGGGTTGATTGAGCGCATCAAACCTCTGAGCCCGGCGATGAATCAGCTTTTTTTTAAGATGCTGCCGGTGCTTGTTTTGGCTGATGCGGGCGCCGTTTTGAGAAACGGCGGGCCTGAGTGGGGACGTCTAACAGCGGCGCATGTTTCAAATTATCTTTACCTTGCTCGAAAATCAGTCGGAGCCGGGGATAGCGGAATGGCAAGGCTTGAACGTTTTGCTCGCGACTTTCACTACTCCAAAGTTTTTAGTTTGTTTTTGAATGGAAGCTCCATTATTCGCTACAGCTGGAATAAAGCTACAGTTGAAGCGGGAACTACCTCAGTGAATATAAATCACCCCTCATTTCGTGAGTTTATTCGATTCGCAGAAGAAAACCGAGATGCCTTTCAACTGCTTGATTATCAAAAAGGTATTTTAGGGTTCCGGAAAATGATTTCCTCTGAAGCCGGAGCGGAAGCGGCGTTGGCTTTGCTCAAACTTTTAACGGATTTTGTTGCGGCCAATCCCGAAGTTAAAATTATTGGTTTTCAGACGGATCAATTTGCGCAGCAGTTTACGGAAATGTTTGGCGGCGCTGAGATGAAGGGCATGGTTGCTTATGGCGCAAAATTTCAGTTCAGTGGCGATAAGTCAAAAATTAATATTTTTTACAACGGAGCAGACACCGGGATTAATTTGCAAGTTGAGCCCGGTACCGGCGGCGTGCTTGAAATCAAAATTCCCAAAGCCCGCTCCGAAATGCGGCAATATTTGGACTCTCCGGCCGGGCGTTCGGGTGAGCTGGAGTGGACGAATCTCTACCAGCATATTAAAACACAGTCACCTCAAATCCATAAAAAAATAATCAAAATTCTTACTTCTAAAAATCCTGAAACCTTGGTCAAGGGGCAAGACTATGATGATAAAGACGGTAGAAATTATTATTTAGTTCTTCCGGAAGTCGAAGCTTATCGAGATGAATTTGGAGTAGTGCACAGGCTGATTAAAATCAAAGGAGCCTCTTTTTCTCAGGATGATTTGAAGCTCCGCTTTGAAACTGCGCAGCTTTTACTTTTGACACCCAGTCAGAGGACAAATGAACTTGTGGCAACTTTTGTTTATGAATACATGATGGCTAAAGCAAGAAATTCAGGGCGCGAATTAGGTCAAAATGATTTACCGGCTTTGCAGCGCGAAGTGATGCGTTTGCTTGCTTTGTCTCCGGAGGCTTTGACCGCAGAACTTAAGAAAATGATTAATGATCCAAGCGTACAAGTAAAGACAACCGCTTTATATGGAGTAACAAATGAAAACGGCGACATTGGAATGATTCAGGCTGAGCGGACTCCGAGGAATGCTGCTTTCTACGACGATGCGAAGCAAGAGGCAGCTGCCGCCGATTTAAAAGGAGTGGTCGGACCTAAAAAACTGGCATTGTATAAATTTGAGCAAAAGGCGGATGGTCATGATTTGGGAGCATCCATTTTACTTTTGCCTGGCACAAAAGATATTCGCATGGGTTCTGAAATGAATCAATGGCCAGACCGGGGACGTATTACGCAGATTTTAAAAGAATATGGTGCTTATCATCGGTATTTGATCGGTAAAGGGTATATACATACGCAACTTCATCCGAATAATCTTGGGTTATATACGGGTGAGTCGAATACACGCTTACCTTATTCAGGTCTTTTTGCCTTGGACGGAGAAAGTTTGAAAGTGCATCTTGACGCTTTAAAAAATCCTGAGCTCACTCCCAAAGCTTATGCTGAGGCGGCGGTAGGGCTTGGTGCAATTTACCGTAACTTAAAGCGCAACGAGTCTATTTATGCGGTAGCTTTCCCCGGAATCAATCTTTGGAATATTTTTATGGAAGGTTTTACGGGTTCGAGTGATCCGGGACAGTGGCTTAGTGATCAAGATATGCTGGCTTTTCATCACGCGGTGCGGCAGCAAGGCGGATTGCCATTCAATAAACTACAAAGCATGAAGATTTATTCGATTTTAAGATCGGAAACACGCACGGGGTTTTCAACAACTACTTCAGATTTTCAGATTCCCGCAGTGGAATTTGGTGCGGCATATACCGATCTCATGAAACGCTTGGACGAATTAACTGATGCAAAGGATGTTGCGGCGGTGATCGCGCATTTATTTGCGGATCCCAAGTTGGATGCTGTAGCGGCATCAGTTGTGTTGATGGGATTAATGAAGCGATTGAGCTGGGCCAAGACGCTCGAGATCGTTCAAGCGCTTAAGCGTAATCCGGAATATGCGCCGATGCTTGCCAAGTTTCATGGCGAAGGATTGGTCGTGGATCAGATTTCAAAAGAAGAGCTGGATGATCCTGTATTCTTTGAGCAAACCATTGAAGCCGTTTCGTTAGCTCTGATGCTTAATCCGCAGATGCAGTTTAGATTCGTCACGGTAGGCGGGGCCGATCAAAGCGTTAAGTATGAAACGATGATAGATAGACTGGCTGAGAAGACCGGAGTAAGTCGCGAAACGATACTCGGGCAAGTTCTTTACAACGTCGGGCTGGTTAATGATGTGAAGAAATTCGTAAGGACTTCAACACGATCCGCTTTTCCCGCGGCAATTAGTGTGTCCGATGAGATTGCTGGTTTTATAACGGTAGATCATCGACACAAGATGGTGCAGAGAAGTTATCTTTCCGCAAGCCGCCGTATCGGTTTAACTGCGGCGGGGCTGTTGGCGTTGGATGCATCCGGACAGATTTCAGAGTTTTTCCGCAGTGGGGTTCAATTTAATATTACAGAAGACAATCTGAAGAGCTTTGACGTGCGATCCGAACTGCGTCATATGTTTGAAACAGTACAGGTTATGTCGGCGTCGGCTTAAGCCTTTAAAGCTCTCAGGCGGGCTTCCATTTTTCGCTGTGTCATCATATCGCCCTTTTTATCCGCGACCGTGATGCCCAACTTATAAACTTCAGCGGCTTTTGCTTTGTTGCCCAGTGCTTCCCAGGCTTGCCCCAACCCAAAATAGGAAGAGGAGTGCTCGGCATCCACTTGAATGGCCTTTTCAAAAGTTTCACGAGCCAGATCCTTTTTGTAAGCGTCCAAATAGGCATTCCCCAAACTGAAATAACCTAAGACATCAGCGGGGTCGAGTTCAATGACCTTCTTAAAACGTTCGATTTTTTCCATATAATCGAATTGGGCGGGTTCTGCAGAGGGCTTAAGGCCTGCAGCCTGTCTCCAGCCTAAGGTCGCGGCTTTGGCCTGAGCTTCCTCAGCGGCTTGAATATGTCCCTGACGCATCAAACAGCGGGAAAGATTGGTATAAGCCATGACAGCATTCGGATTAATTTTGAGCCAGCTCTTAATAACATCGACGGCAGCGTCAATTTTTTCCTGGTTTATGAGGATAACGGCAAGTGCTTCGTAGCCATCTTCAAATGTCGCAT
>CAZSVD010000079.1:0-1819 GCA_964610145.1 uncultured bacterium
AGAATTTGTTGGGATCTGCTTTGAAATTGGATATGAATACGGTAGACGAGCAAGCTATTTTACTGTCGGCTGCCTCGCAAAGAACCTTGAAGGTATTTGGAATTGAGGTAAATCTAAAAGACCCACAAAATACAAATATTCAAAAGGCTGAATCTGATTTGAACGGTGGTAATCGTGAAGCGCCGAAATCCGCAGAGTCATTCCGCGTTCGTGATGAAAATGATTATAAGGACGTTTCAATTACTGCTGGCAAAGAAAGCACGGCGCGGGCTCTTTTAAAGGATATGGAATTGAGTGGACAATTGTCGGGTGTTGTGAAAGCGGATGCAGCTGGGTTTGTTGACGGGGTTATGGGAGGAAAAATATCCAAAGAAGAAATGAATTCATTTTTTAATGTATTTACCGTGCGTTCAAATGTGCTTTATATGAACGTAATTGTGAATGATTTTATTAAGAACTCAGAAAATGTTGAAGGTCTGAAAAATGGCTTGGCGGAGATGTTTAATGCGATTACCGATAAAGCATCAGGAAGACAGGTCGATTTGGTCAATGCCAAGACCGTAAAAGAGCTGGTGACTGCATTGTTGGACGGGAAGAGCGCAAAATTGAATGAATCTCAGAAAGCCGCTTTGAAAGAGTTGGACAATCAGCTTAAATCAAACACATTGCTTGGTTCGATGCGTTTAGCGGACGTATTACCGGCATTGGCTCAGGCGTTTATCGCGCAATACACAAGTTTGCCGCCTCCTGCCGATGTTTTTGCGAATGTGAATTTGAAAGATCCCAAGCAAGTCGCATCTGCTGTTGAAGCTAATACCCCCGCCCTTATAAAAAATGCAACTGTTGAAAAAGCTATCGAAGCCGCAAAGACGATGGCAGACAAAGGAAATGTGATTCTTGTCATTCGTGATGTGGTTAAAGATGAATCCGAAGCAGTAACCGAAGCTGGCAAAGCCGCTGAGTTCGAAGGCATTTTAGTTAAATCCGCCGATGGCAATTGGTTGGCGCTCACTTTTGACTCTCTGGAAATGCTCCGTAAATTAGCCGGCCAAGGCTCTGAGGTTTCTCCTTTATTGCAATATTTAGGAATGGAATGGAAGCTTCGCGGGGCAAGAGAATTTAGCAATATGAATGTGACTGATGCTGCGGGAGTTCTGGGCAAGGATATAGTCCAGCGCATTCGTCAGGAAGCATTAAAGAATTTGGCCATGATGTCCTATGAATCAATGTTGAAGCAATTTGAAACATATCAGGGAATGAAATCGCAGTTACATTTGGATGCGGAAGTCAAAGTCGTTTCAGTGGAAGTGAAACGGCTTCAGGCGAGGATGACAGCAGCTCAGAAAGAGTTGCAAAACCTTGAAAAGTCGGCAAACCTCGCTACCGCGGAGTATAGCAACGCTCGCGAGGCGATTCGTAAAATTGAATCTCTAAAGACAGAAATCGAAAATATTCACGACCAAATTTTGAATTACAAAGGTGAAATTGTTTCAAAGATGGTGGGTGAAACAGGAATTGCGCAACTCAAAAATCTTGCGGATTTGGTATTAGGCGATCATAGCTATTACAAAACCCCGGGTAAAAATGGTACCGATTCGTTTAAAGTGCTCCAGGATGTTTATTTGCAGGCGAAACGTTCCAATTCCGGGAAGCTGGCAATTTTAGAAAAACTCGAGGCAGCAAACTGGGATGTCGCGAAGGTCATGCGCGAGAACTCAGAGTTTGGATTTGCTGACTTATTCCAAGTTTCCCGCCAGGTTATGCATGAAGCAATCTCTCGTATGAAAGTTCTTGTTGTTGATGAGAGAACAGAGTTACC
>CAZSVD010000080.1:0-2037 GCA_964610145.1 uncultured bacterium
AGGCATAAAAACAGGCGTCTCAACTTTTCCATGCGCGGTTTCAAAAACTCCCGCGCGCGCCTGCCCTTCTTCCGCCAAAATTTTAAAATTCAGATTTTTCATTGAATAAACATTCCGTCGCCGTAACTCGCGAACCGAAAATGATGCTCCAAAGCATATTGATAAGCCCGCATCGTTTTTTCATAGCCTAAAAAAGCACTCACTAAAACTAAAAGCGATGTGCGCGGAAAATGAAAATTCGTAATCAAAGCATCAACAATTTTAAATTCATAAGGCGGATAAATAAAAAGCCCTGTCGGTCCGCGCCCGGACTGAACCTGTCCGTCGTTGGAAGCGGCTGACTCAAGCGTACGTACGCTCGTAGTTCCGCAAGCAATCACGCGCCGGCCTTCTTTCTTGGCGGTATTGACCTTTTTAGCCGCTTCTTCCGATATTTCACATACCTCAGTTGCCATGCGATGATCTGTGACACGTTCAGCCTGCATCAACTGAAAAGTTCCGTATCCAACATCCAGGGTCACTTCAACAATTTCAACGCCTTTTGCGCGAATCGTGTCAAGCAAGGGCTTATCAAAATGAAGTCCCGCGGTCGGTGCCGCGACAGAACCCAGCTTTTCCGCAAAGACAGTTTGATAATCATCACGATCGGCTTTTTCATCCGGACGATGAATATAAGGCGGCAGCGGCATATGTCCCGCTTTTTGAAGAAACCCGTCAAAATCATCCGTTTCAAATTTTATCAGCCGTCTGCCATCACTTGAACGGGCATCATCGAGAGCTTTTGCGGAAATAAATAATTCATCTTGTCCCACTTCAAAGCTCTGACCTTTTCTGATTTTTCCGGATGGCTTTAACAAACACTCCCAAACAGAAAATTCCTTGCCGGCATCCACCTTTTTTAAAAGCAGGGCTTCGACTTTAGAACCCGTTAACCGGTGCCCCAAAAGCCGCGCGGGAATCACGCGTGTATTATTCAAAACAAGCACATCACCTTTTTTTAAAAAATCAGGCAAATTACGAAAGACGCCCTCTTCCATTTTTTCGGATTTGCGATCGAGCACCAGCATTTTCGCAGCCGGCCTGTCGGCAAGCGGATGCATCGCGATTTTTTCTTTGGGAAGCTCATAATCAAAATCGCTCAGCAATAATGAGCCCTTCGACGGAGAAAATTTTTTCATGCGACTTTTTCACCCTTTAAAATTTCGGGAACAGGTCGTGTGTCGATACGAATACCGCCATCATGTTCAATCGTTAAGGTGTAAATCGTTCCCGGTAAAAACAAAGATCCGGGCGCTTCAATCTGGGCATTCTTGATTCCCATTTGTCCGCGAACTTTCGGATCCAACGCGTAACCCCAAAATTTCTTCCAAAGCGAGCGTTCAAAACCTGAAATATTCGCGTCAGTTTGATAACCTTCCGGAACACTGCCTGTTTGCGTGATATCAAAAACCTGCAAATCTTTCGGATCCAACACAAAAGCTTTCATAAAAAGATAAACACTTTTACCGCGCAGCCGATCCCCTTTTTCGACAAAATCATCGTTAAAACGGATCACAAGCGATTGAAATTGAATCATGTTCCCGCGGAAAGTAAAATATTTCGGGGTTAAAGCCAATCCCTGAGTGTCATATTCCAGAAACTTAATGGTCGTCAAAACTTTTCCGCTAACCTCATCAAGCTCACTTTTCGTAACAACGACTTCGGCAATGCGGGTATCCGCGGAAAGCCGCTTAATCATTTCGCGCAGCATTCGATTTTGATCCAACGCAATCTTGGCCCAAATAATCAGCCCCAAAACAATGCCAATCGCAATAACAGTCAAAATATTTTTAAGAAATGCGGACAATTTCATAATTCTTCTCGATTTACACTGCACATTACTAACTCCCGGTGTTCAAAGATGACTCAGAACACCAGAAGTTGCTAAAGGAATCGATGGCTCATTCTACACAACGCCAGTGCCGGTTGCGTCAAAGACGCAGAGGCAAAAATTAATTCGGGTGCCTCTGGCACAGGTTTTTGCTTAAAGCAAAAATC
>CAZSVD010000081.1:0-3582 GCA_964610145.1 uncultured bacterium
ATAATCAAATGGAAGCCTTGCATGATCCTACCGCACATGCCGAAATGATCGCGATGACTTCCGCCTCCGAGAAACTTTCTGAGGGCAGCGACAAACATCGTGGTTCACTGGAAGGGTGTACGCTTTATGTCACCATGGAGCCCTGTCCGATGTGCGCGGGAGCGCTGGTGATCTCGAAATGCTCAAGTGTTGTTTTTGGGGTGCGCGATCTTAAAGCCGGAGCTTGCGAAAGCCTTTACCGTATTCCCCAGGATGAGCGGCTTAATCATCGGCTCAGTGTTTTGGGCGGCGTTATGGAAGAGGATTCGAAGACGTTGCTGCGCGAGTTTTTTAGGGCTTTGAGAAAAGACAAGAGATAGGCTAATATACGCCACTCAAATACGGGGAGAGGTCGCATAGCCTGGTCTAGTGCGCACGCCTGGAAAGTGTGTAGGTCTTGAAAGGGGTCTCGTGGGTTCGAATCCCACCCTCTCCGCCATTTTGAAAAGACATCGAATCCTTCCTTCGCTTGAAGATCAATCTGGAATATAATTCTCTCTTCATGCGAAATTCATCTCAAAAATTATTTTCGGCAAAAGACCGCAGCTATCTTCAGAAGCGCGGCATTTCAACTATCCAGGCCAATAAGCAGCTTGAAAGATTTCGTACGGGATTTCCCTTTGTGGAACTTTTAGATCCTTGTACAGCGGGCAAAGGAGTCTTGCGTCTTAGTCTGCAAGAACAAAAGCAGGCTGAAGCACGGTTTTTAAAAGAAGTTTCTGCCATCCAAATACAAAAATTTGTACCCGCTTCCGGAGCCGCCAGCCGCATGTTTCATTTTTTAGAAGATGCCAATCCGGATTTTGATGGACTGAAAAATAAATTTCTAAAGCATTTGCCGGACTTTGCATTTTATCCGGCGCTGGCCGAGACACTTAAAAAAAGCGGACAAGATATTTTAAAATTAAGAAAGGCAAAAAAACTTGCTCCGATTGTCAAAGCGCTGCTTGAAAAAGAAGGCCTGGGATATGGGCAAGCCCCGAAGGGCATGGTTTTGTTTCATCGGGACGGCGCGCAGGCGCGAACGGCATTTGCGGAACAGTTAAATGAGGCAGTGGTCTTTGCGGGAAGCGGTAAAAAAATAAGTGTCCATTTTACGCTGCCGGAGACAGCTCGCGCGCAAGTCCGCAGACAATTGAAAAACACCGCCGCGAAAATGCGGTCATATAAAGTTACTTTGAGCGATTCGATTCAAAGTCCCGCAACAGATTGTCTCGCGGTCGAAAAAGAAGGCGGGCTGATTCGAACCTCCCAAGGCGCCCCGTTGCTTCGGCCGTCCGGGCATGGCGCGCTGCTTGATAATCTTAATAAAATAAAATCGAAAATTATTTATGTCAAAAATATCGACAACATTTTACCCGCGCACAAACGTGGTGAAGCGGATCGCTGGAAAAGAATTTTAACCGGAGTTTTTATTCAAACGCAGGCAGAAATTTTTAACGCACAGAAAATATTAAAAAAGAAAAAAATGAGCCCCCACGAAGCTTTGCTGGCTTTAAGATTGGCGCAGAGGCTGGGCTGGCATGGCGCTGGGCGGAAAAATCTGACGGCATTTTTTAACCGTCCGCTGAGGGTTTGCGGCATGGTGCCGAACGCGGGAGAACCGGGCGGCGGACCTTTTTGGACGCGCGATTCGGAAGGGAATGTTTCGGCGCAAATTATCGAATCCGCGGAAGTCAATTTTAAGAATAAAAAGCAGGAACAAATTTGGCGCTCCTCCACGCACTTTAATCCTGTAGAGTTTGTGTGTGGAGCGCATGATTTTTCAGGAAAAAAATACGATCTGACGCGCTTTGTGGATGAAAACCGAGGTATTATTTCCAAAAAAAGTTATCAGGGGCGGGAGATTCGCGTGATGGAATTGCCGGGCCTTTGGAATGGTTCGATGGCGCATTGGCTTACGCTTTTTGTTGAAATTCCGGGAAGTGTTTTCGCTCCCGTAAAAACCGTTTTAGATTTATTGCGCTCCGAACATCAACCCGGAAAATATAAAAAATAATGATGCAGACATTTTCGGTAAATAAAATCAAAACACAGGCTTATCCGGATCAAAAGCCCGGAACGTCAGGACTGCGCAAAAAAGTTGCGGTTTTCAAACAGCCGCGATATGTCGAAAACTTTGCTCAGGCAATTTTTAATGCTTTGCGCGCAATGGGTGAAAAGCTGGAAGGGCAAACGCTTGTTGTCGGCGGGGACGGACGTTTTTATAACCGGGAAGCCATTCAAAAAATTATCCGCGTTGCCGCCGGAAATGGTTTCGGAAAAATTCTTGTCGCTCAAAATGGAATTTTATCAACCCCCGCCGCGTCTTGCGTGATTCGCCGGCAAAAAGCATTGGGCGGAATTATTTTGTCGGCAAGTCATAATCCGGGCGGAGCCGAAGGTGATTTCGGCATGAAATACAATATTGCCACGGGCAGTCCCGCGCCCGAAAAACTAACGCAAAAAATATTTGAAGAGTCATTGAGCCTTCAGGAATATTTCGAGGCTGATCTCCCTCCGGTGGATTTGTCGAAGCCGGCATTGATTCGAACGGAAAAGACGACCATTGCTGTTTTTGATGGCTTAAATGATTACGTTGAGCTGATGCAGCAGTTATTTGATTTTGAAAGTATCCGCGCGCTTTTGCGGTCAAATTTTAAAATGAAGTTTGACGCGATGCACGCTGTGACCGGTCCGTACGCTCGAAAAATATTCGGCGAGCTTCTGGGCGCCGCGTCCGCGGATATTTTGAACGCGATTCCGAAAGAAGACTTTGGCGGCGGACACCCCGATCCTAATTTGGTTTATGCCGAAGAGCTTGTCAAAATTCAATTTAGCAAGCAAGCCGCGGATTTTGGCGCGGCTTCCGACGGGGATGGCGACAGAAATATGATTTTGGGAAATAATTTTTTTATTTCCCCAGGAGATTCGCTCGCCATGGTTGCCGAGCATCTTGCGGACTGCGCGCCGGGATATAAAAAAGGACTCCAAGGTATTGCGCGATCTATGCCGACCAGCGCCGCAGCGGATCGTGTCGCGAAGGCTCTGGGAATTCCGTGTTACGAAACTCCGACAGGATGGAAATTTTTCGGAAACCTGATGGATGCTGGGCTTTGTACGGTTTGCGGTGAAGAAAGTTTTGGAACCGGCTCCGATCACGTTCGCGAAAAAGACGGATTGTGGGCTGTTTTGGCATGGCTTTCGATTTTAGCCAAAACAAGAAAATCGGTTGAACAAATTGCGCTGGCTCATTGGAAACGATTCGGCCGATCTTATTTTGCGCGTCATGACTATGAAGCGCTCGATGCGGCAAAAGCAGCCGAAATGATGCGTGAAGCGGTTTTTATTTTTCCGCGGCTTGTGGAGCAGCAAATTGACGGAGCCAAGGTTGTCTCAACGGATGATTTTTGCTACGAAGATCCCACGGATAAAAGTTTTTCAAAAAATCAGGGAATAAGAATTTTTTTGGATAATCAATCAAGAATCGTAATGCGGTTGTCGGGCACAGGCACCGAGGGGGCGACGCTCAGGCTTTATTTTGAAAGATATTCTCAGGCTGAA
>CAZSVD010000082.1:0-3016 GCA_964610145.1 uncultured bacterium
GGTGTCAATTTCATATAAATACTGCCGATGACTAAGAAGCCGATTTGTAGTTACGGGGGATTATAGCTTTAAAACAACCTGCCTGAAACCTTGCGGTTAATAAATCTCAAAGTAGCTCCGCAAAACCAAAGTGAGGTTGAATGTGAAAAACGCGAAATCAACGCCGGAAAAGCGCAAGTTTGAACGCTTTCCGATTCATGCCTCGATTCACATTAAAGATACCGACCGTAATTGCCGCGCGATTACCTACTCCGATGATTTATCGGAAGGCGGACTGGCTTTTTATTCGCTGACGCAAATTCCCGCGGGAGCCGGACTTGAGATCACCATCGGCGTGCGCGAGCGGATTTTTAAAATCGAAGCGCAGGCGGTTTACTGCTCTAACCGCCCGACCAATCGCTTTTACCGCACCGGCGTTGAATTTAAAGACAGCACCAACGCATTTAAAGCAAAGTTAGCGGAAGAAGTGGTTCTAATTAAAGCTTATCAAAAGCAAATCAGCCAGGAAACCCATCACCGTATTTCGGAAGAAGAAGCGGCGTTGGAATGGATCGAGAAAAACGCAGCCTGCTTTGGAAGAATGACTTCGGAAAAAAACCGCTGACAGGTTTTTCAGCCCTTCACCACGGGCTTATCAATTTTTTCCAAAATGTGCGATTGCGGCTTGGCAAAATAATATCCCTGCCCATAACGGATTCCCATTTTACGAACCTGCGCTAAATCCAATTCTGTTTCAATGCCTTCGGCGACAAGATGAGATCCGTACATATTCGCCAGCTTGATTAATTCGCGCACAATTTGCTGATGCAGTTTATTTTCCGCGATGCCCTGAATCAACGCCATATCAATTTTCATATAGTCGACTTTAAGCGCCGCAACCGCGAAAGTCTTGGGCCCAATATCGGTAAAATCATCCAAAGCTACTTTACATTTACGGCGACGGATAAAAGTCACACCTTTTTGGATAAGCTCCACATCGCGCAAACGAACACCTTCGGTCAACTCAAGGACAACACGCTCAGCATAAGGCGCGATCTTTTTAAGAAAAGCATCGCCTTTTTTTTTCGTATGAAAGGCCTGCACCAAAGTTATCGGTTCTAAATTTAGAAAAAGTAATTTTCCCGCAGGTAAAGAAGGCAGAATTTTAACTGCCGAATGAAGACAGGCAAAATCAAACTGCATGACCTCACCTTCCTGATACGATTCACGCAAAAGATTGATCGGCGCTTTCCCGTCCACACGCGTCAATGCCTCGTATCCCAAAATATCGTGATCCACTAAATCGACAATCGGCTGATAAACCGAGTGAACATCAAATTTAATATGATTCGAAGATAAACTCATACGGCGTCTTTTAAATACTCCAAAACCTCGTGATGATGAATTTTTGTATCGACTTTGGCGTAAATTTTCTCAATTTTACCGGACTTGGCAATAATAAACGTGGAGCGTTGAACCCCCATATATTCCCGCCCATACATGCTTTTCTTTACCCAAACCTCATACGCCTTACAAATTTCTTTTTCTTCATCGACAAGCAACAAAAAAGGCAATGTGAATTGATTGATAAATTTTTCATGGGATTTTAACGAATCGGGACTCACTCCCAAAATTACGGCACCCGCCTTCTCAATTTTTTTATAAACATCGCGAAAACCGCAGGCTTCCACCGTGCATCCGAGAGTATTATCTTTCGGGTAAAAATAAAGAACAACCCGAGAACCTTTAAAATCTTTGAGAGAAACCATTTCTCCGTTAGATGCCAACACCTTAAAGTCCGGTGCTTGGTCGCCTTCTTTCAGTGCCATGACAAAATCTCCTTAAACAATCCGATTTATCCAAAGTAGTCAGGTTCATTACCCGACTTCCACTTAATATTACATCCCAAACTCGGCTTTTGCTCAACCGCCGGTATTTTACCGGCAATCAACGCATCAAACGCTGCACGTAAATCTTTCCCTGTGACAGGCAAACCATTTCCAGGCCGGCTGTCATCAAATTGGCCGCGATAAACTAATTTTAAATCGGTGTTCAAAAGAAAGAAATCCGGCGTACAAGCGGCCCGATAACTTTTTGCCGCGGCCTGAGATTCATCGTAAAGATAGGGAAAAGAAAAAGAGAGCTGCGCGGCCATTTCTTTTAACTTTGCCGGACTGTCATCGGGATACTTGTCAGCGTCATTGGAGCTGATAGCGACAATCCCCACTTCCGAAGCGGCATAGTCTTTTCCCAATTGCGCCAGTTGCTTTTCCAAATGCTTCACGTAGGGACAATGTTTACAAATAAACATCACCAGCAACCCACGGTTTTTTTTAAACGAAAGCAAAGAAACTTTTTTACCCGTAACCACATTCAAAAGCTCAAAATCTTTTGCTTGGGTTCCCAAACTCATCATCGTGGAAGGTGTTAAGGCCATGCGACTCCTTACTTCGGAATTTCTGATTCTAATTTTTTTAAACCGCGCAAAACATCCTCATGCAACCAGCCATTTGTCGCTAAAACTCCGCGATTCCGTGCCAAAGTTTTTCCCGCGTGAAAATCAAGTTCTTTACCGTCTAAATCCGAAGCTCGTCCGCCCGCCTCTTCAATCGCGATCACACCCGCGGCAGCATCCCAGATTTTCTCTTCATAATCCGGATTTGAACGCGGCAACAACCTGAAAAAGATATCGCCTTTGCCTGCGGCAACAATCGCATGCTTAGTTTGACTGTCAAGCAAATGTGGCGGCGGAATCATGCCTAAATTTTTCCGCAAAATCTCCGTGCGGTTGTGACTGGTATGTTTTCCATGAAACGAAGTCACAATAACTGCGTTCTCAATTTTCTTTTCCTGAGAAACACTGAGTTTTTTCCAGGTTTGTCCCGGCAAAAGCGGCGCTGACCACGCTCCCTGACCGCGCCCCGCAATGACAAGTGTCCCCAACCCGGGCGAACCGTCCACAGGCTCTAAATTTGGACAGCCCAAAGCTCCAAAAACAACTTTTCCGTTTCGAATATGCGCGAGCGCGATCGCATAA
>CAZSVD010000083.1:0-7454 GCA_964610145.1 uncultured bacterium
CCTGCTCAAATGCTTTCAAATCCATTGAAAGAATCGCATCGGCCTTATCTGCTTTCTCGATCTTAAGATTACCATCCGTTTCAAAGCGGCTGATCACCGCGTTAGTGATATCCATTTCAAGGCCGGGCTGATAGGAATACATTTGCTCGATCGAAATTTTATTAAGCGCGGTTTCAACATAAATGGACTTGATATTATGCGATAGCTTCATTTTATTGGTGTAGCCGCAGGAAGTAAGTGTTAAGGCCATAACACCAATCAATAAACACTGTAAAGAGCGGGTTATTGTTTTCATAAAACCATCCATCAATCTTTCTGCTGAGTAAACCGTGTTTTTTCTTTACCGAGAAAATCACGCTGCTGCGTAATCTCGGTAATACGTGAATCCATTCTTTCGCGTTCTTTAACCAAATCTTCGCGCATGGCTTTGGAAGTTACTTTCTTCAGCTGGACATCCATCTCCATCATGCGTTTTTCAAGAATTTTCTTTTCGGAATCCTGCAATCCGATTTGATCTTCAATGACTTGGCTTAAGGAGTTTTCAATCTCGCGTAACTCTTTAATCGTTTTAGGATCAGCGTTCGCGGTTTGAGCATCGGTCAAGGACGCGACGTTATTCCCGGTCACAGGCTTAAGCGGTTCAGCCATTTTGATAATTTCACTCCGTAATGCTTCTCGGCTTACCTCAGACGGCTTCGCAACATCCACTCCCGACTCATCCGGCGTTGTTTGATCGGACGCGGGAAGTTTCGCGACAGCGGCTTCTACCTGTGCCAACTCATTTTTTAAGGCGTCTAATTCTTTTGTCTTCTGATCGAGCTTATCAATCAAAAGATTTTGGCGTTGTTCGGGCGTCACCAGTTTTTCCGCGTTATTCACGGCATCTTCAATAAAAATATAAGGCACTTTCACCATGGATGAACGGAACTGATATCCCCCGGCTAATGATGCCTGAGCGCGTAAAATTTCAAGCTGCTTTTCAAGATTTGCAATTTCACGCGATTGAGCCTGAATCATAATGCTTTCCGTCTCAATCTCTTTCTTTAATTCCTGCGCTTCAACCTGATGAGAATCTCCGGCTTTCTTTGTCAAAGCCTGTGCCGAGCTGTCACGCCCAAAAAGAAAGATCTTGGCAACTTTAACCGGAAATAAAACCGGAGCGGCAAGTTTTTCGGAGGTTGTTTTCTCGGCCTTTGTTCCGATCAAGTGATCCAGCTGATCCAAAAGCTGCGCTTTATGTTTATCGCGCTCTTCAATGTCTTCATAGCGGGCACGAATATCTTTTTCGACTTTCTTCGTATCTTTGCGCAATTCTTTAGGATCCACTTTGTCGGCGGATTCCACTTTCTCCGCGAGTCGCTCTTGCTCACTAAGCTCAAGTTCTTCATTGAATGCCGTCGAAAGCGTATTCACAACATTTTGCGCGGCACCGACTTTTTCGCGTAAATGCATGCGTAATTCCAAAAGCTCCTGTGGATTTTTGGAAGTCACAGCACCTTCTTTGAACGGATTAACAACAGTCGGCGCCGTCAATCCAAACTTCTTGGAAAAAGTCGTTGTCCAATCATCAGCGCCAAAACGGTTGCCATACTGAGTCAATTTCTGCTGAATCTTGTCATTCAATTCCTTGTTTTCAGGGGAAACAGCCGTTTGAGCATGAACGGTGCTGACAGGTATCCCGGCTGCCAAAGCTGAAACTTCCTGGTACTGCTTATAAAGCAACTCTTTCTCATCCAAAGTCTTCTTGGTCTTTTCGGAAATCTTATAAAACTCTTTGGCATCCATCGCCTGAATTTTTTCAAGCGGTGTCTTCGGCTCGCCGGTAAAAGGAATCCAGCCTTCATAAAACGGCTTCACACCCAGCTCAGAACGCCAACCCTCGAGCTGCTGCTTTTCAGCCTCTAAGGCATCACGTTCGGCTTCAAGTGATGCGCGCCAACGTTCGATGGCTCTTTTAAAGTCTTCGGATTGGTTGTCTTTATGTTTTTTGATTTTAAGATCTAAGTTTTTAAATTTTTGATTTAATTCTTCTTCACGGCGCTTAAGATCCTGAGAAAGACGCGAAAAACTTTCGCCTTTTTCTTTTTCAAGCGATTTGCGGCGTTTATCCAGACGCTGTAATTTCCGCTCAAGCGCCTGCTTCTCTTCCGGATCACCCGAAGCCCCAAGAGCGGCAAGACGTTTCTTGGTGTCATCATAATCTGCGTCTAATTTATCGCGTTCAGAATTAAGAAACGCTACAGGCTGCTTCAAAGAGCGCAAATGATCCGCGGCTTTCTTACCGGATTGCGTTTGAGGGTAACGTTTGGCGACATCTTGATAATAAATCAAAGCGCTTTGCACAAAATTTTGTTTTTCGTAGAAAAGACCAATGTCATAGTTCTTTTGCGCGTTTTTCTCGTCGATTTCATCACGGATTTTTGCGGCCTGCTCAGTACCTGGAGCGCCGGGATAATTTGACATGAAACCCTGAACCTGCTCCGAAGCCTTCTCCAGTGCGCGTTCATCACGGTTTTGCGAAATCGAACGGTAATAAGCTGTTTCCGCCAATTCGTATCGCGCTTTTTCAATCAAAGGGCTTTGCGGATAATTATCCAAAACAGCCTGAAACGACTCGAGCGCGGCATCAAATTGCCCGGAACGTTTTTGCGCTACCGCAAGACTAAATTGAGCCTGATCACCAAAAGCGCCGTACGGAGCATATTTGGTGATGTGTTCAAATGCCTGAACTGCAATCGGAATCGCCGGACGAATTTCAATACCGTAAAACTTCCCCTTCTTTCCGGAAAGAAAGAGATTACCCAATTTAAACTCACGCTCAATGACTTCTTCAAAACGATCATTTTGCGGATAGCTTTCAATCAGTTTTTGATAGGCTTTGAGAGCTTTAAAATAATCGCCCTTCTCTTCGTACAATGTTCCTAAGCGATACTGCGCTTCCGGAGCAACGCGCGAGGCGGGAAACTGCTTGATCAAAGACTCGAGTTCGCTTGCGGCTTTGTCATACTGCTTTTGCTTATAGAGCTCCAAGGCATAATCAAGCTGTGGGCCTGAATTATCGCGCGTATCATCTTTAGGGCTGACGAATTTTCCAAGCTCGGGAGACCACACCCACTCGGCATGAAGTGAAGAAGCACCCCACACGATAAGAGCAAAGAATCCAACAAAAAATAGCGGTTTTTTATGTATCATCATGAATTTCAATGGTTTGAAGGCATTACTCTACCCTCTCACTTGGGGGCTGTCAATCAGGAACCATCAGGGCAAACGCTGCAGACAAACTCAGGGACTGTTTAAACTCCGCAAAGCCTCTTTTTTAATCTCCTCTATTGCGGATTGATCGGCGCTTATTTTCTTCATGGCCATATCCGAATTGATTTTTCCAAAGGTTTTTCGCATCCGTAAAGCCGTATCCGGCGGATAATCTAATTCGATGATTCGGATATGGTTTTGCAATATTTCTAACGCGCCTGTTTCAGCGGTGTCATGCCCGGTTAAAATAAGTTTTTGAATACGGGTAATTCCCTTGCGCCGCAGAAAAGGAATTAATTCCATTTTCGGAAAGCGTTGATAACGGTCCGAATAAGCTCCGATCAAAACCGCTTGGGATCCTTTTTGAAAAAGATGAAAATTGCCCCGCGGTGACAGCAAAATGAAAGCTCCCCCGCGCGGAGGAATGAAAAAGAGACCCTGAATTCCGATCCAGATCAAACAACAGAAGCAGAAAAGGAACCGTTTTGGGGACGGCCAAGCCATAACACCATTCCTCCGAATAAATAATAAAGCATCACAAGACCCAACGACGGTTGCTGCAAATAAACACAAGCCCACGGCTGTGCAGCAAGCCACTTCAAAAGTCCAAGAATAATCACCAACAGCACTTTTGCCGGTCCCAGAGCTAAAAATCCAGCCCCCGGAATCAGTGTAAAAAATCCCAACGGCAAAATCAGCGCAAACGCAGGAACAGCGATCAAATTCGCCAAAATGCCGGCCCAGGAAAAGGATTGAAAATAAAAAAGAATCACAGGATAAGTGGCCAGAAATGCCGCCAAACTGATATCCAACCCGGGGAACGAAATCACGCGCTTAATCCAAGGAGCAATTAAAATGATTCCATACATCGAAAGAAAAGAAAGCTGAAAAGAAACATCCCAAATGTTTTTGGGCTCCAGCCAGACCAGTCCCGCAAATGCCACATTGAGCCAATAAAGCAATGACTGAGGTCTGCCCAAAATCCACGCGACCCAGACCAGAATGGCCATTAACCCCGCTCTCTGGACTGCAACGCCCCATCCCGTCAAAGCCATGTAAATTAATGCCGCCCCGCTTGCGAATAAGACCGCCACCCGGGGAGAAAATCTAAAAAATATCAGCAGAGAAAAAATAATTCCAGCGACAACCGATGTGTGAAAGCCGCTTACCGACAATAAGTGGGATGTTCCTGTTTTTGAAAAGGCTTTGCGAATCAGCGGATCGGAAACCCGCGTTCCAAGCAAGAGCGCCGACATCACCTCACCCAATTCTTTCGAGTTGCTTGTTATTATTTTATTTGAAAAATTTTCCCGCGAGATTTGCAAAACCCGCAAAGGTAAATAAAAATAATTCCATTCTGCTAAAATCATATCGCCTGATTTTTTGACTTTAATTTGCGCCAAAATATTTTGAATAAAAAATCTGCGGCGCGTTCCGGCGGATCCCGGCTCATGCTCGCCCGGAAAACGAATACTCCCTTTCAAAATAAGCCGATCTCCGATAAGCGGCGGAAGCTTTTGAGCGGGAACAAGAATTTCGACCTGTCCTTTTGTTTTTTGCCAGGAGCCTTCTTCCATCCGAAAGCTGTTTAATTTAAATGTAAACCGATCAAGCTTAGCGCGATTTTCCGGAAATGAATTTACGCGCCCGTCTAAAATAATTATCTTGTAAGGGCTCCGCCAGGCAACCGCATCAAACTTTGACTGCGAGTTTGCCACATCAGCAAATCCATAAGAGAAAGCGAAAAGAAATAAAAATAAAATCCGCACCCGTGATTGGCGGGAAACAACTAAAATCAAAATCCCCCATGAAGCGGCCGCAGCCGTAAGGGGCTCAAAAGCGACTCTGGCAAAATCCGAACACACAGAACCGGCAATAATTCCGGCCCCCATTACAACCCATTTCAAATATTTATTTATATTCATATTAGTATTGTATTATATGAATATTTCTGAAATTGAAAACTCCCTTTTTTAATTTGAAAGAATTTCTACTTGAAGGGAGGAAAACTCAGAGCGACGTTTTAAACTTTAAGCTTCAATACAAATGCTTCACCGCCGCGATCAAGCGTAGCGGAATCACGACCGATTTCTTTCACAATCACCCGGTTATCAAGCCAATCACCGGCTTTAACGATTCGACCATTAATCAACGCCATCGGACTTTGGATATCCCAAACTATTCCGTTTAATTGAAAGTGACTTTGAAAATCAAAAGGCTTAACCGAAACGATACTCTCCGTTTTCACAGGCATCGCAGGCGCATGATATTGAGTGGCAGGACTACGTTCGATATCGACAACAAGGGGCGGTTCAGGTTCAATTGCCATACGGTTTTGAGACCAATAAAAAATACCCGCGGTAAAGAGAAGCCCCAGCAAAACAAATGAAAAAATAGGTAGTTTGTAATTTCTTTGAGGAGCAACATCCGGAGCTGCGCGCTTCTGCGTCTCAAGAATCTTCTTTTCAACTTCACGGTCAAGCGCGCCTAATCCGGTCAAAGCATCCGCCACGCGGGGCTTTGTCTTTAAATCTGCCGGCTTTTTTTCCGGCGGCGATGAAATCTTATTTTGCGTCTTATCCAAAGCAGCTTGTATCAAACTCATGCGGCAACTCCTTCTAAATCAGCTAAGGCATATTCTACCATACCGGCATCAATTTCCTTCACTCCCCGAGCATAAGCCCCCAAGAGAGCCCGATCCGCCAAAACATTGATTACACGGGGTATTCCCCCGGAAAAACTCGATATCATTTTCACCGCATCTTCTTGAAAAATTCTCTCGGTTAATCCCGCTACCCGCAGACGCTGCTCTAAATAATGCCCAACTTCTTCGAGCGACAATGCGGGTAAATGAAAGCGCACGGTAATGCGTTGACGCAGCTGGGTTAAGTCCGGTCTTGCGATTAAATCTTTTAGCTCAGGCTGACCGATCAAAATAATTTGCAATAATTTTTGGCGTGGTGTTTCGAGATTGGAAAGCAAACGGATTCCCTCAAGCGCGCGCGGCGTCAACAGCTGCGCCTCATCAATGATTAAAACGGCATTCTTGCCCTTTTGGGTTTCTTCCAGCAAAAATTTATTGAGCGCGTCAAAATAAGCTTTACGCTTTTTGGATGCCGGCTTCAAACCAAAATCTTCCACAATCGTTTGTAATAATTCCAAGTCAGAGAGTTTGGGATTGAGCACAAGCGCGCTATGAACATCATCACCCAGCTGGCTAAGTAACGCACGTGACAGGGTTGTTTTTCCGGCACCGATTTCACCGGTAACCTGGATAAATCCGCGGCGATACTCAACACCGTATTTCATCGCAGAAAGGGCTTCCTGATGATGCTTGCTGAAATAAACAAATCGTGGATCCGGGGTGACATTAAACGGAGATTCTTTGAGCCCGAAAAATGATTCGTACATGATGATTAACTCCCTGTCCGGTAAATTTAAAAACCTACTTCTTTATCGGACGTATGGAAATAAACTTAATCCTATGCAGCCGGCTAGCAGCATCCAAAACTGCCAGCTAATCCAAGCGACAAACTTAGGCTATCTGAAGAACAACGCCGTCTTTGCGGGGAATTTCGATTGAAGTTGGGCGGGAAGCGTCAAATCCCCCGGCAACATTGAGGCCAGTAAGAAGATTCAAAACTTTGGCACGTTTCTTTAAAACTCCGGGAAGATAAATCGCGGCTGTCTTTTGTTCTTTTCCGTTGTTCACCGCAACCACGTAAAAATTTTTCCCTCGTTTAAAAAGTGCCGTATGAATATCCGATGTCGTCGAGTAAGAAACAGGCTTTACGCCCACAAAGTCTAATACCGCGCGAATTAAATCCTGATTGGGTTCCATTCCCAAATGAATAATTTTTCCTTTTCCGACTTTCTTTGTGTAGCCCACGGTTAAACGTCCGTAATGCTCAAGGTTCGCTTCAATTTTCTGCGCTCTCTCCGCTTTAAAGGTGTATACCGAAGAGACCACGCGCACGGCCTTTGATTTGGCTGAAAGTTTCAAATCAAACGGCTTTTTAAATTCAAATAAAGTCCGCTCCGGCTCTTCAAAACCAATTTCAGAGCAAAGCTGAAAATTTTCATCCTTGCGCGGAAAATCACGGAAGGCAACCAGTACTCCGCCCTTCTCAACATAATCGCGTAAACGTTTTTGACTTGCGTCATCCAGCCATTGATTTCCCCAATAAAAAATAACTTTTCGT
>CAZSVD010000084.1:0-3814 GCA_964610145.1 uncultured bacterium
CGAACCGGAAACCTGCGAAAAACTGGTCCATGCGGTTTTGGCCAAATTCGGCCGCGTCGATGTTTTAGTACACAACGCCGCGCTTGGTTCTTTTAAACCCACGCACAAAACACGTCTTAATCAATGGGATTTAACGCTCAATATCAATACGCGCGCCATGCTTGTTTTGACTCAGGCTGTTTTAAAAGACATGGAAAAACGCGGCTCAGGCAATATTGTCGCCCTTTCAAGTTTGGGAGCGATCCAATATATTCCCAATTACGGTGCCATCGGAGTCTCGAAAGCCGCGCTTGAATCTTTGGTTCGTTACCTTGCCGTCGAATTGCGCCCGAAAGGCATTCGCGTTAATTGCGTTTCCGGAGGCCCGATTGATACCGATGCCATCAAACATTTTCCGGAAGCGGAAAAGTTTAAATCAGATTGCATTGCCCGTACCCCGGCGGGAAGAATCGGAAAAGCGGAAGACCTTGCCAAAATTGTCGGATTTCTTGTTTCCCCTGCCGCGGAGTGGATTGTGGGGCAGACCATCATTGCCGACGGAGGACTTTCACTTATTTAATTTGAGCCAGCCCGGCTCAAACAGTCCTCGCTTCGCTGCGGAACTCGCCGCAGCTTTGTCTCAAATTAAAAGCGTTACAGTAAGGCTTGTTCAAGCTTCGCTTGAATATGTGAATTATAAATCCTTATCAAATTGAAAAATCGCGTTTGGATTTTTAAAAAAAGACCAATAATATCGGATTAGCCGCGTCCCGATGTCTTGATTATAAATAGATTCATAATTTAACGTCGCAACAGCGCTTAAATTTTTGTAGTTTTCTGAAGAGAAAATGCCCTCTGGTTCGTCATCAATATAAGGCGGCAACTTTTTCTTGCGATAAAGCGCTTCAGAAACAGAATGTTTATCGAGATGGAGCCCAACCATAAAATCATCGCTCAAAATTACAAGTGTTTTTCTATTCTCCGGCAATTGAAGATATGCCTTTTCTGTAATCGAATGTCTTATTTGCCAACTACTACCGAATGAACCAGCCTGTCCCGCCAAATACTTCTCTTGTTTCAACCTAGGTGACTCATGGTTTTCTATCGCAATATCCGCTCTCCAACTCGGACTTTTAACTTCACAAAAAACTGTAGTTCCATCAGACAACAGAATTTCGAACTCACCCTTTCGCATCTGTCTGCCCATGGGCTCCCACTCAATTACTTTAAATCCTTTTTTGATTTCCAAATAATATGCTGTAACAATTTCAGAAAATGTCTCTCCTCTTTTTGTCGGCATATCACGAAGACGGGGCAGAAAGCGATCAAACTGATTATGTTTTACAATAAACTCCAACCATCTTTCCACTTCAACAGACCACGATATATCAGAAGGAAACGCGTCTTTTCCTGCCCACCTTGATCTTTCTCTAATTTTTTCTAACAGAGGAAATGACACGTTATTTAAAAGACTGCTCAAAAAGGTTTAGATGTGGTCTTCGACCATAAACAAGGCGCAATCTCAATGAACGCAGATGAATGCTCTGTCAAAGACAGGCCTTTATTACAGTCAGCGGTTTTGCTCATTTCCGTGAAAATAATGTGATCAGCTGTTCTTCTGTCGATGGGTTAATTTTTCCGGCGTGAAGGTTTTCGCTCACATGTTCGGGATTTTTCATCCCGACAAGCGCAGTGGTGAGGCCTGAAACCGATTGCGAGAAAGCAAGATTGACCTGCGCGGGGGTTTTGCAATCTTTGAAATGCTCCATTATAAAATCAGGCAAGCCCTTGGTGAGTTTTCCCTGCAATAACGAGCCGCTCGCGGCCACGGTAACATCCAACGCACCCGCCATTTTGAGTAAAGGCAGTTGTGCGGCGCCGTAGCGCTGATTCGCGAGCACCCAGGCCTCGGGCATCGCGATATTAAACGGCAGCTGTACATGTTTGAAGTGATGATTGGGACCGGCGACTTCCCTTGCGAGAATTACCATTTCCTCCAACGAAAGATTTTCTTCCGATTCGGGGTTTTGCCTGAACCCCGACCAGGTTGCCGCACCATAAGCACGGATTTTTCCGTCGGCAACCGCGCGCTCCAAAAATTCAAACGCATGCCGCAAGCGGTTTTTAAATTCCTGCAGCTCAAGCTCTTCAAGCTGAATTTCCGGATTATGAATGTAATAAACGTCAATTGTCGCGAGCTTTAAATTCGACAAACTCTGATTGAGCTGATGTTCCAAATAGCGCGGATGCATCGAGTGACAACCCGCGACAACATCTTCCGGACGAATCATGCCGGGCTGAATAAAATTCTGCCGAATCCACTCCGCTCCGTTTTCAGGCATCGCTCCGTCAAATGAAAAGAAACCGCCTTTCGTGCAAACGATAATCTCATCGCGGTTAATCTTTTTTGCCGTGATCATCTCCTGAATCACGCGCCCCAGCATGCGCTCACTGAGCTGAAAGCGGTAATTAATCGCGGTATCGAGCACATTGATTCCGGATTCAAGCGCCTGCTTAACGGCAATCGCATAAGATTCATCCGCGGTTGGCGTGGGAGCGCCCAGATAGGTTCCGATACCGATTCCTGACCAATGCAGATCACGGCTGACCCGGAAAAATTGCGGTGAAAATTGATTTTGAAAGCGCGCGCGGTAACGTGCCGTGCCTTCGGATGTGGCGAAACCCTGAATCATCATTTAATTTTTATTTTTTAAGTTGAGACGCTTTAAAAACGTATTCGATTTTTAGCTGCCCTGTCGTGGCGGTATGAGGTTCATACTCCAAATGACAATCATTCGCGTTCCAATCGCCGCCCATACGCGTATCCACATCGCCGGAGCCGATGATTTTTTCCTGATAAATCTTTTTCTCATCATCCGCGTCAAAGATACGCAGAATGGCCGTGCCATTGAGATGACCACGAATCCGTAAATTCAAACTATAAACATTTCCCGCGTCAAAATTTTTATGAAGCCGCAGCAATTGGCGCGACTCCACACTTTCCAAAGTCATGGCAGAGGATGGCTGATGGATAACGGGCAAAACCCAACGCGTAAAAATCACGCAGACGAAAAGCAGAAAAACGGCAAAGACTAAGCGCCCTTTCAAAATCTTCCAAAATGCCTGCCATTGGGTTTTATCCATCATGAAGCGACGCCGCGGTTATCCACAATACGTGAGGTGTCCACATCAAAACCCGTGGTTTTAGTAGTGACTTCATCATTATTGATTTTGCTGTATCCCGCCGTACCGGCAACACGCACACAGCCCGAGAACCATAAAACACAAAAAGCCAATGTCAAAAGACTGAGAAAGCGGACGGAAGAAAGAATTTTCATAAAATTCCTTTTCTTTTAAGAGCCCATAAAATGATCAACAATAAAACGCAGGCATGCGGAAAAAGCCATCCCCCGCGGCGATATAGCGTATCATGATGCGCCATAGGTACTTCAAAAGTCAATTCTCCCGCCGTAAACAGACTTTCATTTTTGGCGTTATGAATCAAATTAAGAATCTTGCCTTCGGCGGAAATAAATCCCGAAACTCCCGTATTCGCTGAGCGAATCACAGGAACTCCGTTCTCCACGGCTCTAAAAATAGACGATTGCAAATGCTGCCAAGGCGCGCCTGTGGAGCCAAACCAGGCGTCATTGGTGATCACCGTTAAAAAACGCGCGCCCCCATTCACCGCTTCACGCGCCAAATTTGAAAAAACATCTTCAAAGCAAATCAAAACGGCAAACGGCAAATCTTTACGCCATTTAAAAATGTGCAAATGATCCCCCGGAGTAAAATCGCCCACGCCCATCGTGTAAGCAATCGGTGAAAGCCATCC